>JAUNJJ010000056.1 GCA_030533325.1 Oscillospiraceae bacterium | reverse complement strand
CATGGCTCAGAAATTCACTGAGTTCTGCCTCCGGGCATCGTTTTATCTCATCTCACTCTTATCCACATACCCTGTAACATACTTCCCTGCAGGCGTATTTCCGCAGTATTCCGCCTTTACAGTCACACGATATCCGCCGTTAAATTTCATACCATCATAAAGAATAAGCGCCAGTCCGACTTTTTGCATCGTCCTTTGATTTTCTAACACATTAAAGTCCGGCTTCATCAAATGTAACAGACTACTTATCGGATAAATATCTATGAATAACATCAAGCATTTCAGCTGCAAATTCTGGATGAATTAAGTCTTTCTTCAGCCATATCCAATCTGTATTTTACTAAATCATCCAATCTTTTTCCCCTCCATAGCAATATTTCTATAATACGGAAGACGGGATTTATATAACTAAGGCTATATCTTATCCGATACATCATTAAGCGGGCGGAGCATTTTTAGACTGTATCGACTCATTCGGATTATTCATGCTATACCATTCAATTGTTACTTGCTTTATTCCACTGGTAACTCCATCTGAATTTGTATCATCAAAATGATATATGATACTTCCTGATTCTCCGTATTTATAAGAAACAAGAAATTCCCCTTGAGCAGACCTTTCTTTGCCCCTGTTACCGTTGTAAGCATTGTAAAGTGATTCTATTGAATCACCAAGCTTTATTCCTCGTGGCAATCTACAATTACCATTAAAAACGCATGAATATTGTACTTCCATTTGAATATCCATTGCTGAATTCGGTACTTTATAATATCTGCTGTCTTCAGTAGGTTCAAGATCTAATTTTTCACCATGATTAGCAGTTAAATCAAACATAACATCTTCAAACATGATGCTGATAACACCAAATCCGTCACTGCTATAATATCCATATACAGATATCGGTTCCCCAAATATTTCTGATAATTTATTCACAGAAAACGGACCTGGTCCTAATACTGAATCCACTTCAGAAAATAAATATGGCTCATTCATCAGGAAATCATAATCAGCGGTTGAAATCCCGGCAGGTAAATCAGTTGCATTAGTTGTAGTGGTCATTTCGAAGGATACAGCAGTTTGCTCAGGTAATGATGTAACTGTTTCTTGTGATGATAAATTATAAGACTTTACTCCACAGGAAGTAAACATTAATTAAATAGATTAATAGGTTGAATTTATCCTACACACATGATATACTATAAGTGAGGAGGTGTTCATATGATGATAGATTCTAACACAATTGTTTCAATGACTGAAGCAAATCAAAACTTTTCAATGGTTACGCGAATCGTTGATCAGTATGGAACAGCTGTAATATTTAAGAATAATAAACCAAGATATGAAATACGGATTATCGATCAGGAAAGCGAAACAGAAACCACTTCTGATGAAAATGTTCTTGCTGTTTCCAAAAAGATTTTAAAACGAAACGCCGCAGTATATGAGGAACTTGCAAAATGATCAGACTAAGAAAACAACAGATTCTCCTGCTTCACAGAGATATAGTTGAGGAATCAGGCGGTTCTCCGGAACTCAGAGATGAAGGATTACTTGAATCAGCAATTAATACCCCGTTTCAGACCTTTGCCGACACTGAACTTTATCCAACTCTTCTTGAAAAAGCAGCTCATCTCGGATTCGGTTTAATTAAAAATCATGCTTTTGTTGATGGAAATAAAAGAATCGGCACTCATGCAATGCTTGTATTTTTAGCACTGAACGGGATTGAGGTGTTTTATGATGATGAGGACTTGATAAATCTGATTTTAGATATTGCGGCAAGTAAAACTTCAGTTGGAGATTTATTAGAATGGCTGCAAAAACATAAACTCGACTAAAATGAATCACAATTATTCTTTTACGCAGAATGCCCCGGAGCAAGACTTATCAAAGTCTGCTCCAGGGCAACATTTTATCTCATCCCACTTTTATCCACATACCCTGTAACGTACTTCCATACAGGCGTATTACCGCAGTAGTCGGACTTTACAGTCACACGGTATCTGCCGTTAAGTTCCTTACCATCATAAAGGTAATACTCACCTGTGATGGTTTTGGATTCTGTGTTGGTGTAAGCACTTGAATAAAGCTTTGCTGCCGTAAGGTAAACAACCTCGCCTTTTCTATACTTCAGAACATTGCTAAACACCGTATTCCCCTGTTCATCGAAAACCGCATACACTCTCGAACACGCTTTCTTTGCGTTATCAAGCACAGCATAATCACCAGTCTGGCTCTTTGCATCATCTCTTGTTTTTCTCATGCGATATAAATTCTTCTGTTCCGGTCATGTGAAATGCACCGATAACCCTGGAATACTCTTGTCTGCCTGATTCGTCTTCTGGCATGAGGATGTGGAAAATTTGGTCACTTTCTTTCAGGGTTGACATATGAAGTATTTACAGATAGAATAGAATTAGGATATCGGTTAAAAGCAAAATTCGAATGTAAAACAAAACATATTATTGGTTTAGAAGGAGCCTTTTTATGAATGAAAAAATAGAGAAAATCAAGAGTTTATCGGGAGCATGGATGGATTCATATTTCTTCCCGCCAGCAAGTGATAATGATATATCTGAATACGAGAAAAAAATAATATTATTATCCCAGAATCATATAAGAAATTTTTATTACTAACTAATGGTGCAAGAATATTTGGTTCTGATATTTATTTATATGGTGTTTCTGGTGAAATAAAGTATTATCTGAATTTTGATTTTACAGAAGGTCAGATTCCAAATCAATTATTAATATTGGGATATTACAATGACAAGCATATATGTTACGATTATCGTGATGATATTTATATTTTTTACAAAGAAGAAAAATATGAGTTCATAAAAGATGAATGCATAATTTTTAATGATTTTGGTGATTTATTAGATTTTATTATTGATGTTGTTGATGAGGAAGTGAGTTAATAGGAGATTTGAATCCGTACTGAATAATTTACATTGTTTTTACAGAATAATAAAGTAATATACCACATACAAGCAGAATAACTGCTATAACAATGACAGCCCATTTAGGATTTATATCTCCGTTTGCATCAGCTTTCCGAAGTTCTTTACTCCCTTCAAAAGTAATTCCGCATTTTTCTGCCCAGACTAAAAATGTTGTACAGTTATCATAATCTCCCGTTATTCTAAATGATTTTCCGTCCGTAAGAAAAACACGAACAATATTCATATCAGATATTTTTATTTTCTTAATATCTGAATAATGATATTCCTTTCCTTTGTAATAAAGATATGAACCCTTCACCTGCTTAAGAGGAGTAAATTTATATATAATTATATTTATGAGTCCGATAATTATAAACACTGATCCAATCACGAATATCTCTGTATTATACGCAGATTTCTCATCAGTGAACACAGATCGTATCAAAGTGGCAAGTCCGGATTTGATTAAAAAGATTAAGCCAAGAATTATACTGACCAAAGCAATATTCATTGATAATTTGGACATTTTCAGTTTAAAACTAAACTGAGACACAGCTTTTTCCTTCGCTTTTCTTTTCTCACATTCAGTTCTTTCATTAAGATCATCAATTATGCATTCAAGATCATTATATGATTCATAAACTTTCATAGTGGTTACCTCCTTATTTTCTTCAAAGTTTCGACCGACAAAATATTGGTTCATCCCGTTTCGCATTGATTATCTTGCTAAATTGTAATTTGTAACTGACTTAAATAACAATTTAAATCAGTTTGGTAAACTGAAAGTTGGCTTTGTTTTAATCCCCCAGTCAGCTTCGCTGACAGCCCCCTTTTCAAGGGGGCAACAACTACTGCATCAACGCGTTGGTACAGGGACAATAAAAGTTCACATGTTAAGGTGTCCCATAACTAAACAAATATTGCTGCAGTAGGCCTCCCTTGAAAAGGGAGGTGCCGAGTTTACGAGGCGGAGGGATTATACCTCCGCAAATTCCGATTTGTAACTGACCTAAAGAGCGATTTAAATCTGTTGCATCCATTAAACTTTATTACTATTTTATCATATTTCCATCACTGTTTCAAGACAGAAAAAACCGGTTCCCATCGTAATCTGATGAGAACCGGCATAACTCTATTCTATTAAACTACTCTGAATATCTTCTGCGTAACCTCCTCCTTCAGCTCAAGCTCCTCTCTTATTTCCTCAACCTTCTTCAGCCTGTCCAGTTTTTCAGCAGCATCGTCCAGTCCCAAATGCGTATACTCATCGTGACACCTATGTCGCTGTGTCCCATCAGATACTGTATCGTCTTCGGATTCATACCCGTCTTGCTTGATTGCTACAGTATTTATGATTTATTGATGCTTTATGATATTTATGAAAAATGAGCAAAATTTATTGAAATGTATGTTCCGGCATGGTAAAATATATATTGAAAACCTGATTTAAACTGAAATTTAGATCAGCAAGATAAATCGAAATTTCAAGGTGCAAAATGAAAAAAACAAATTTCAAATTAAAAATTTCATCACTTATTACGCTGTTAGTTTTCATACCGTGTTTGCTCAGTGGATGTGCGTTTATGGATAGTAGTTTTTTTGTAGAGCTGTCTGACGAAGATATTAATAATAAATATATTGATATGCTAATACCACTTGAGACAGATGACGAATTCTATACAGAATATAATACATATATCAATACCAGTGATTTAAGAGTTCCAGGCCTGGATGAAACCAGTGAGATAGCAGGGTATGATAAAGACGGTTTTCGCAGTATCCTGATGCATTACAATGGAACAAATGTATTTTACTTCAATCCAGCAGATGCCCATATATCTCTACCGGAAGAATTATATTCTGCATACAATAATCCATATGGAGAAGACGCATTTGTAGACTTTTGTGATAAATACAAGAGATGCAAATTTGTCGTTATCAATAATCAGGGAAATATCCTAAATATTTCAAAAGAAATTAAACTCAAAAAGTTTGGACATTATTTGAACGGCACTACAAAATGGAACACAGAAAATAATAAAATCAAAGTATCATATCATATCTCATCCGGCAGATTTGTAATTTATTTAATTTGCAGTATAATTTCAATAATCGGTGTTTTAGTTCATATACTTCTTTGGAAAATCTATAATATATGTTGTGATAAAGGAAAATACAAATGTTATATTATAGTTGCTTTATCAGCCTTGATTACACTTTTCTGCATTCCGATTATCATCGAAGATATTATTTCATTATTTTTAAATTCTGAATTATCAGCTGACATAATTATTTCAAGCTCTTTGATTTTAATATTTTCTTTTGTAAACATTTTTTTCTTCAGATTTTTCTTTAATGATATTGTAATCGTTGCGAAATCATCACTTTCCCGAAAATGCCCTTGAAGCCAATAATTTTCGTGTTGCTCGTGTCTCTTAAATCTGCTGCTAAAACGGAGGTATACAAATGATTAAACCTGTTCACCATGTAAAAAAACGCACCCTGCTGGCAATAGCGGGTTGCGTATGGATTATTGCGGGGTTCAATGTTGCTCGTCTGTGGATTTTTGACGTTCACTATAATTTCTAATGTGCGGAGGTGTGAAGTTATGAAAATACTCTTATTTCTTGCAAAAGGTTCTGAAACAATTGAGGCAAGTGTATTCATTGATGTTATGGGCTGGGCAAGAAATTTGTATTTTTTCATTATCCATTCGTTATAGAATCTCCGTTTTCATTATAGTTTTATAATCTTTTTATTCTTCCTCGTCTCACCATACTAAACATTAATTATAATTATTAGTTCAAGAACTGTAAATATAATACCAAGAATTAATGACAACCAGAATTCTGCTGTAAATTTACTGTCCTCTTCAATACGAATTACTTTTGATGAAATATTGTTTTTGATTGTTTTAATATCATTCTGCATTTTTCTTATTTCATTCAGTTTATGTAAATCTTCGTCAGACAATTTATCAATTTCTCCGTTTTCTTCAATTACTTTGTAAATATCAGCGTCATCACTTTTTTTAAATCCCACGGGAACGACAATGTTAATATTGCTCATATTTTTATACTTTCGTGCTTTGCGGCTTGGAGTGGAAATATTATATGTTTCTCCATCCTCTGCAAAAACTTCTATATCATAGTATGTTTCCTGTGACCGTCCCCATGGTTCCTTGTGCTTACTCCAGCTTAAAACCTGACCAGAAAGAACTGTGATTTTGTCTTCACTGTACATTTTTTTCTTTTTTATGCAGCCAGCCAGACTAATCCAGCATCCTGCTGCAAGAAATCCTGGCATTAAAATTGAAAAATCCATTGTTTAATAATATCCTTCCCCAGGTGGCTTGTTAAAATAACTGTTTCCTATAAGACTTACAAATCCTTTTCTGACTTCATCATTCGGAAAATCAGGTCTGTATACCCTGCGTCGTTTTTCATATTCTTTTATTGTCAGATACCCGCTCTGATAAAACATTGCCAGCGGATCTTCCGCATCTGCTCAGAGTTTCCCTGTTTTCTGTTCCTGTTCTGTTCCAAGAACGTCCAGTATTTTGATATCTTGTCATTTTTTATTCTACTCCTTAATATCTTTATTATTTTTCAGACATCCTTTGTTACCACACTTTGGACATGATATATTGTATTCATCCTCATAATGTGTAACAAATAAAAGCTTTCTCCAATTTGTTGTAAAATCAGCATTACACTTCTTACACTGAAAAGTATGACTGGATATTTGCTTTAAAGCGAGTACATACCCAACAATAATTACAATCAAAACTATTGCCAATATAATTACAATCTCCACTGATTTAAACCTCCTTTTCTTTTTCGTTTATCAAAATAAGCTCTTCTGATTTTCAGCGACAAGCCACTGATCCACCGTTCTGCTTTCACTTGAAATATTCACGCCAATCTTATGAACAGGACGCTTGTCACTTTGATACGGAACTGCATACTGTTTTTCCTCTATCTGCTTTAGCGCTTCTTCTGCACTTCCGTCAAGTTTGAATTCAAAGATAAATATGTCATTGTCCGTTTCAATAATCACATCCGCCCTGCCCTTACTGTTTGGCTTTTCAATCAGTGTTGTATAGCAAGAAAGCAACCTGAATATGATATAAAACGTGTATGAAAAATGTGTTTCAAAGTCTTTTGCTCTCTCGTCCTTGTTTGCTTCATATGGTATTGATGAAAGGAATGATGTAAATGCGTCACGCACTCCGTCAAGATCACACTCTCTGAGCATATCGTCCAAATCAAGAATCCAGTTATCACTATCCTCAGGTGGCTTGTTAAAATAACTGTTTCCTATAAGACTTACAAATCCTTTTCTGACTTCATCATTCGGATAATCAAGCTTATACACCCTGCGGCGCATATCATATTCCTTTATGGTCAGATACCCACTCTGGTAAAGCATTGCAAGGGGATCTTCGTTATCAGCTCTGTAGTCGATAAAATATTTTCTTGCATATGATTTGCTGATTAATTTCTGCATATTTACTTTATGACCTTCAAGAAGCTTCTGAAGATATGTCGGTGTCCCGGATTCATACCAGTAATCTTCTATCTCCATTTTATTAAAGGCATTTATTATACTGAACGGATTGTATATATCCGCCTGCAGATTATTGCTGAAATGATATCCGTCGTACTGCTTCTTCAGCACTTTTTTCATTTCATCCACTGTATACTCCATTCTGTCCGCCATTTCTTTTATCGGTTCTGCAAAATACGAGTACAGTTCATCTTCAGTTATTCCGCATATTGCGTCATACCTTCTGTCCATACTTATGTCTTCAGGCTGATTAAATCCTGAAAATACCGATATCTGACTAAACTTTGTAACACCCGTAAGAAACACAAAACGTAAATTTGCGTCTGCTGCCTTGAATGTTCCATAAAATCCTTTCAGAGTTTCCCTGTTTTTCTGTTCCTGTTCTGTTCCAAGTACATCCAGCATTGGTTTGTCATATTCATCTATTAGCACAACGGCTTTATGACCTGTCTGTTCTTCCGCCTTTTCCAAAACAGATTTAAATCTGTCGGATAATGTTTTAAATATTTCGTTTTTACCGTATACCTGCTCCCACATGGATATATACGCTTCAAGTTTCAGCTGCAGCTCTTCAGGATTATTATAATTTCCGCCTGCAAAATCAATTCTGAACACAGGGTATTCTGTCCAGTCCTTTTCAAGTTCATCTATTTTAAGTCCTTTGAACAAGTCTTTTTTTCCTGTGAAATATGCTTCAAGCGTACTTATAAGCAATGATTTTCCAAACCTGCGCGGACGAGAAAGGAAACATACGTTCAGCTGTGCAAGTTCATATACAAGATCTGTTTTATCTACATAGACATATTTGCCTGTTATTAGTTTTTCAAAGTCCTGTACGCTTATCGGATACTTCATTTTCTTTTCCTCCGTTTCTTCTTATTGTACACTTATTTTATTATATCATAGTTCGGTTCTGCAGGCAATATAAAAGAAATAAAAACCCATCAGACCGTAGAAGTTTCGGAAAGGAATTTCTCAAATTTTGTTCGTATTTATGAGCAGTCTGTTACCGCTGTAAAGTGAGAATTCACCTGTGTATTCTTCTGCAATACGCCTCATTTTCTTTGCACCGATGTTAAAATATGATGCTGCTTCATTGATTGTCAGCAGATACTTCTCTGCTACCGGAACTATTTCTTTTGACATGTGTTTTACCTCCTGAAAATATGCATCTATTATTAAATGGAAAGCAGGAATGTGTTTTGACGAAGATTTCTGATATTTATGAAAAATGAGCAAAATTTATTGAAATGTATGTTTTGGCATGGTAAAATAGATATTGAAAACGTTATTTAAATCGAAAATCATATTAGAAAGATAAATCGGAAGTTGTATAAAAATCAAAATCGATTATGTTGAGGTGTATAAAAATGAATTTCATAGATGAAGCAATAAACAGCAAATTAACCGGAGATGATTTTTTACAGGCAATGACAGGCATTTATTCATTTCCTGAGGTATGGGGTGAATTAGATAATTATCCTAATTGGATAAAAGACGTAATTACAATTATTGATTATGATACTGAATTGCAAATGGAAGGTCTGGATATTAAGAATTATTCAAAAGTGATTGACGCACTTAAACGTTGTGATTTGTGTGAAGAGGCTAATTTACTTGAAAAAATTAACGATAATATATCTGATGATGAAATGACCAATGTGTATAACCAGCTTGCAGCAAACAATGATTATGATTCTTTTTGGGATAAATTGAGATATTACATTAATAAGAATGTAAATATACAGCTATAAATCCCAATTTTTCTAACTAATTAAACATTCGCATAACAATAAATTGCCCCGGAACAAAACTCATCAAAGTCTGCTCCGGGGCAACGTTTTACCTGATCTCATTCTTATCCACATACCCTGTAACGTACTTCCCTGCAGGCGTATTGCCGCAGTATTCCGGTTTTACAGTAACACGGTATCTGCTGTTAAGTTCCTTGACGTCATAAAGGAAATACTCCCCTGTGATGGTTCTCACTTCAGTCTTAGCATCTGCACTTGCATAAAGTCTGGCTGCCGTAAGGTAAACAATCTCGCCTTTACCATACTTCAGTACATTGATGAACACAACAGTTCATCATATACTTCATAGCCTCTTGGACAGGCTTTCTTTACGTTTTCAAGTACAGAATAAGCACCAATCTGGCTCTTCGCATCATCTTTTGAAAGTCTGACACGATAGGGTATCAAAAAATTAAAAAAGCTATTTAAGGCAGCGACTTTCTAATGTTTTGTCAACCGAAATTTTACAAGTGAAGTCGCCTTGTATGGAGTTGAAGTTTCCCGTTCTCATTAATATATTACATTTATTTATTCAATGAAACCTCTTCAGCAAGTTCATTTACTTCTTCAAGAGTAAGCCCACTATCTTCAGCAATTTCTTCATAAGAAAGCTTGCCTCTTTTAATCAATTTAATTGCGATTTCAACTTTTATCTCATCGGCTCTGTCATCACAAAGCTCTTCCATTATAGCACACATAGCATTTCTGCCTCCTTCTGTTTCTTTTAGCATATAGGCTCTATCCGCTAATATTTTATAATTCATATCTTCCGGCTTTTTGCATCTGAAATCATGTATTAGTTTGCCTAACTCAGTATCACTGTTATATTTTCCGTTCACATATATAATATGTTCTTCATCCTTAAACAATTCCATATCAAGTTCTTTTATGCGTCTGTCAACTGTATAAAGAGGAAGATCCTTTTCAAAATAATCATCTGAAGTAATAAATATAACATATGTTTCAGGCAATTCAGTAAAATTTTCTCCAGGTAAAAGAGCATTGGAATCAAGCATACTGATGTGCATTCTTGCTCTTTTTGGATGAGCCCCTGATCTTTCCCCCTGTACTTCTATATCGATTTCTGTTCCATTCTGGTCAACAGCATCAACATCAAGTATAAGCGAACGTCCCTGAATATTTTTTAAAGGTTTTTGTGTAACTGAATTCTTTACAATTAGACTTTCTTTTCCCATAATTATACGCAATACAAACTGAACGAGTTCTGGTTGCTCGTTGAAAAATGCATTCATATATGTGTCATCAAGAAGCGTAAATTCTTCGATTTTTGAAAGCTGTTCTATTCTTCGCTGTTCTTTTGTTTTTAATATTTTTCTTCTCATATTTTTCTCCGTTAATATACGATTTCACATTTAGTATACCATACTATTATCAGTAAATCAATAGAGACAGCAACAATTCAGAATATTTTTCAGTAACCGTTTGTGTACAGCTTGTCTGTCTTATGAAAAATGAGCAAAATTTATTGAAATGTATGTTTTCGCATGGTAAAATAGATACTGAAAACTTTATTTAAATCGAAAGTCAGATTAGCAAGATAAATCGAAGTTTGGAGGTAAAAAATGTTAGCCTATTATCACTATCCATTTGTTCAAAATCAAGATTATCGTGAATACACCAGAGATGAATTGATAAAACCGGAAATTGTAGAAGAATTGTTTGACTATTGTCAAATACTCGAAGCGTACATTACAAAAAAAGGTTGGGCTTTCTTGATAGAATATTATGGATACGAAAAGCTATACGAAATTGATAAAAAAAGTGGATGGCTTGATGATGAAACTCTTGAGGAATATATTTCATCAGTTCAGTATGAAACAGATATTTCCGAATAAGAATCAAGTGCCACATAAGCACCAGTCTGGCTCTTTGCATCATCTCTTGTTTTTCTCATGCGATATAAATTCTTCTGTTCCGGTCATATGAAATGCACCGATAACCATGGAATACTCTGCTGTCTGCCTGATTCGTCTTCTGGCATGAGGATGTGGAACATTTGGTCACTTTCTTTCAGGGCTGACATATGAAGTATTTACAGATAGAATAGAATTGGGATATCGGTTAAAAGCAAAATTCGAATGTAAATCAAGACATATTATTGATTTAGAAGGAGCTTTTTATGAATGAAAATTGAATCTATTTTAGAGTGGATAACCACAAGAATTGATTAGTAAAAGTTACATCATCTCATTCCTCGTCTGCCGACAAATTTCCAGCCGCGACGGTGACTTCGGACTATTGTTAGTCTGATTCACTGTGTGGCTGATGCCTGTTCCGGTTCAGAAAGCTGGTCAAATACCACTCTGCAGTCAGCAAGGATATCGGAAAAATATAATGATTTAATATTTAGCTCTTATTGAAATTTTGTTTTTTCTATGGTAAAATGGAAATATATAAGTTATGGAGGTGTTTCTATGAGACGTGAATATTGTGAAAAAGATGGATTTTTAATAACATATAGTGATAATGATGTGTGCTTTGAAGATGTAAATACTGCTGAAGCTGTTTTAATAGCTAATGACGGAAGTCTGTTAATAAATAATTTTAACGGTGAAAAACTTGAGTATTTACTTGAATGGTATAAGAAAATTTATAAATCAATTGTTCAGTTCCGAACATTTGACAGACTGGAGGATGCGGTATAATGCCAGTCTTCTTTAGGTATATCGGATATAAAATCTATTTCTGGTCAAACGAGAACAACGAACCTATACATTTCCATATATCTGAAGGTAATCCTTCTTCAAGTAGTACAAAGGTATGGATCCTGGAAGACAATTCGTTTTTATTGGCTAATAACAACAGTCACATTCCACTACCTGTACTTCGCAGGATTTTTATGATTATGCAGGATAATATTGAAGATTATAAAAAACAATGGGAAATGATGCATGGCAACATTAAGTATTACCAGTGAATTTTATCAATCAAGCATTTACTGCTTTTACTTAAACAGCATCAGTGGTGTCATGATTAATTTCATTACACCACTGATGTTTTTGTGTTTTTATTTACGCAATGATATTATATTATACTATAGGCCATTTAAATGAGGTAAACAACTATGATAGATAAATTTTATGGATATGCTGCTGATTTCTTCAATGCAGTAGCGAAAGGAATCAATCAGATTACGGATTCGTCAGCCCCGAATAATCCGTCAGAAAGCAATACGGATACAGTAAAAAGAATTCTGGATGGTCAGCTTGAAGGCAGAAATGCTTATCCGCCTTTCCCACCGGAGAAAATTATGCTGCCCTATATGGAAAAGCAGATGGAACAGGTTGGAAATGAAATGCATCTGATTACACCTATGATTTGTCATTGTCTTGCGGGATTGTCATACTTTATTTGGGCATTATTTAATAAAAAAGTTTTACACATAATTAGTCAGTAGTACCGCAACTACTGCTGTGGTAGTAATCCACACAAAAACATAAGGACTTCCCTTCCGGAAAGCCCTGAAAAAATGTTATTCACATCCAAAATCAAACAATGCCTCGTTAGTAGTATTTTTGTAGTAAAAATGAGGATGTTTACTACTAAGGTTTTTAGGTATTTTTTACATATTAATTTTACAGTAAACTGGAATTTATATATCTTTTCTATCTCTGTTTTTTATCGCCCAGACAATCATCCATATACTATATGGCAAAAGTAATATGAGAATAAACCGAGATATAAATCCTATAGTCAAAATCATGGGGATATATATTAATGGTAATAATAATACTGAAAATATAATAGTCATTAGCAGATGTTGTTTATTTTTGTTAAATCCAAACACAACAATTGATATTATTATTCCAGTCAAAAACATAACCACCAAAATAATAAGATAAAATAATATTGTTGTTTCCATTTTTGCCCCCGCAAATTCTAATTTGTAACTGACTTAAATAATAATTTAAATCAGTTTGGTAACTGCATTTTTAATAGCCATGATCCACATGTCTCCACTTATCACCAGTATTTCTTACTAATATCCAGTTCCAATTATCATAGGTACTATTAGGATTTAAAGACCCATCTCCCCCAGACGAGTCAACATCAAAGGAAGATAATAATACAATCACTTCATCTGCATCGTTTCTATCCGCCCAATCTTCAAAATCTTTAATAATATCATCTCCTGCATAATAAATTTCAGTAAGTTTACAACCACTCCAATTTCTTTTGAATTCGCTTTTAATTTCATCAATTGCTGATAAAATATCCTCCTGAGTATACACCGCAGAATTGACTTCGTGTGTATTTACATTTTTTACAGTACCTCCACATGAGCATAGTCCAATAACAATTATGAATAGAAGTACCGTATATAAGTATTTCTTCATGTTAATCCTCCGAAAATTTATATTTTTCTAAATGCATTAAATAACGATTTAAATCAGCTGCATCCATTAAATCATAGTACCATTCTATCATATTTTCATTCCTGTTTCAAGACCAAATCATCAACTCTTACTAATTCACAATTCTGTGCTTTGAATCCCACCTTATTTTGCTTCTCGTTCCCATTTCCTGCACCTCCTGAAAATATGTTTCTAATGTACAATGGAAAGCAGAAATGTGATTTGACGAAGATTCATGATATTTATGAGAAATGAGCAAAATTTATTGAAATTTATGTTCTGGCATGGTAAAATGGATATTGAAAACTTGATTTGAATAGAAAATCAGATTAGCAAGATAAATCGGAAGTTGTGGGGGGATTTATATGAGCTTATTTTCCAAAAAGATGAATGGTAACAAAAGCGAGTTTATAGATATAGAGGTTGAAAATTTAATTGAATAATAAATGAACAATCCGATGAATTATAAAGTTCCAGTATTTCATTTTCTTGAAAGTAAAACAAATTATGGAAGGAAGTTAAATATGTATTATCGTCATGTCAGTAATGAAGAAGCAAAAAAAATAGTTAAAAAAGGTGCCGTAATCGATGGCTTTATTTTTGCTATTATCGCAGCTCTGATTGCTGTTATATTTGTTGGTACAATAGAAGATAATCAGATGATATCCGATTTTGTCATCTGGATCATGTTTTTTCTTTCTTTCATAATAATGAGTATATATTCTTTCTGTAAACCCTCAATAATCGAAAAAAAAGACCAGGCTCTCGATAATCCTAACAGTAAGATTTACAAGAAGAATCAGGCCAGACTGGAATCCAGCAGAAAGTATATTTTAAAACGCTCATCTAAGCACAAAAATCTCAGACATATTTTATCAAGGAAAAATTACAGAAAGGTAATGGAAGGATACAGTAAACTTGGAATGAATGAAAGTGAGGCTGAAAGTGATTTCAACGAAGGCAAAGTATACATTGCAAATTCCAGCACTTTCTCGATAAGCAGTAAAGCTTTTGCTTCTACACGGGAAGAGTACGTTGTCTCAATAAACTCTATAGTATGGGTATTCACAGGATACGAAAAATACTATACAAGCAATGTAATGTCACCACTTGTCCGCCTGCATCATCTGTTCATTGTATTTGAAGACGGATGTGTCTCAAATGTCTCTTGTCCTGAGGAACTGTGTTCGCTGATTACTGAAGACATCGTTAATTATGGGAACTGCGTTACCACAGGATATTCTGATGAGATGCTTCAGCTTTATCTGTCTGCACCTGAGAAATTCAGGTATGCCGTTAAACCATCTGAAAGTATACAATACCAGCCTGTAAATCTTACTCTTCGACCGTTACCGCTGACGATTTATTATTATCCGGAAGAGTCTTGTGATCATTAAATACCAAAACATCCGAAGAATATGCGGACTGACCAGTTTGTTATCTTTATATTTAAGTTTTGGTTTACAAACTGCTTATCATAAACAATTGCCGATTCTCGTATTATTTTTCAGCCGTTATTTTATTCATAATTACCTCAAAATATTTAAAAGGGAGAGTCATGCCGCAGCAAATGAACTCTCCCTTTAGTGGCTGATTTATTTTGTTGTCCGCCAACTACCGACCCACATGTTCGGCTTTAATATCAGGTTTATGAAGTAATTTTAGACAGATTAAGAGAGCAATATCAGAAAGGCAGCGACTATCCTGTGTTTTCGTCCGTTAAGGCTCAGTATGATGATAACGGCGATATGATGTTGACTGTGCAGGCAAAAAAAGGAAAAGCTAAAAAACGGAGATGGAATTAATAGCCCTAATATCAGGGTGTTCTATCTGGTATATATTGATGAAAATTACGAGAATGCTTCTCCAAAAAGCGAAAGAAAACCGTTTTGCGGTAATTGGTACACATGGTCGGCGGACATTTATTCCGGATAAATTCCCATTTTTCGAACTAATTTAAATATTCACATAACAATAAATTGCCCCAGAGCAAGACTCATCAAAGTCTGCTCCGGGGCAACGTTTTCAAGTATTAGGCTGTAGAACATGGGGTCACTTCCTTTTGGAATTGTGGTTGACATGAACGAGAATACTATTATAGAATATAATAAAAAGTCAGGTGATATTAATGCGTGAGTTTATCGAACATAAAGCCTATAAAATCCTAAAAAACAGTTATCCAAGAGTGCAGCTTGATTATGTAATACTATTATCAGAAAATATATATAACGGTTTAGAATCACACAAAACCAATGATTCTGATGTATTTTTTACAAATTCTTATCAATATACTTTATCAGATTTTCTTTTATCATCTGCAGTTTCCTGACTGTTTCAGGATTATTGCTTTTAAAATCAGTCAGCTGCCAGATATATCCCTGATTTTTAACCTGTCTGAAGCTTTCTCTGAAAACGAGTCCGAATACAAAAGCCATATGTCCAAGAACATAATCTATTCCTGTTCTGGAAAAATTTCTGTTGACATTTTCTGATCTCATTACAGCCTCAAATACTTCATCAGTGATTTCTGCGTCAGTAAACGCCTCTTCAGGAAGGTCGTAAATTTCAGTTGGAGGTGTTTCACAGTTTACTCTGAGTATATCGATTTTATCAGCATCCCGAAGAATATTGCAGAACATCCGTTCTCTTTCGCCCTGATTAGCCGGAAGAATATATACATTGTGATAACGTATTACTTTTTCCATTAACTCATAATCAAAGTCTTTGTCATCTGTAAAACAATCAATAAGCTTTTCGTTTTTAAACAGAATATCTGCTGACAATGCAGCATGGTTTACTGAAATATTATCCTGAAAAGTATGATAGATACGAAGCTGCTCAAAGCGTCCGATATCATGAAGCATTCCCGACATCCAGGCGAAGTCACACTCTTCCCTGCCAAGATTCAGGCTCTGTGCTATCTGGTCGCAAAGTTCGGCTACTCTGTAAGTATGATCAATTTTTAACTTTACCTTCACATCTTCAGGATTATACACAGACGTGTATTTTTCAAACTCTTTTAAAACATGATTTCTATCCATAGTTATCCATACCTTTCTCACGATATTTCTTCTTTATTTATAAATTTGATTCTTAGTTTGCCATATGGGGTCACCTCCGAGATATGAAAAAGCGGAGCAAGCATTACATAATACCCTCTGATTTTTTTGAGATCTCTTAATTTTGTTGCTACAAACGCCCATTATACCGCCAATCAAAATAAATTTAGATGTTCTTACTATTTTGTTCACAGGTATATTTACTTCTCCTTATTATGAAGATTTCTTTCTTATTTATAACTAATGAATCTTGTATGTTGAAAATTTTATCAGTTATAAATAATAAAAATATTTTATTTATCTTGATTGCAAGTTATAACTGTGATATAATACTAATAACCAGTCATAAGAATCGTCGGAGGGAAATCTATGATAAAACGTGAAATGTATATGAGCCGTATCCGTCCTTTTATCGGTAAGGAGCTCATAAAGGTAATGACAGGATTTCGCAGAAGCGGAAAATCTGTAATGCTTCAGCTTATACAAGAGGAGCTTGTCGCACAGGGCGTGCAGGAGCAGCAGTTTATTTCATTTAATTTTGAAAAAATGGGATTCGAGCATCTTTGCAATGCAAAGGCACTTCACGAGGAAGTGATTCGGCTGGCTGAAAAAATCAACGGTAAAGTTTATCTGTTCTTTGACGAGATTCAGGAAGTAAAATCGTGGGAAAAGTGCATAAACTCTCTCCGGGTCGATCTTGACTGTGACATCTACATCACAGGCTCAAATGCAAAGCTGCTTTCGGGCGAGCTTGCCACATATCTGGGTGGGCGATACGTCGAATTTGTAATCTACCCTTTCTCGTTTACGGAGTTTAAGGAACTTTACCTGTCTGTATATCCTCAGACTTCCGATTCAGAGTGTTTCAGCAAGTACATTGTTACAGGCGGCATGCCTTATCTCAGCAATCTGAATTACAAAGATGAACCAGGTCGTATGTATCTGGAAGATCTCTATAATTCCGTTGTACTGAAAGATATTGTAAAGCGGAATACTGTCAGAGATGTTGACCTGCTTGAAAAGATAATTTCTTACGTAACAGCAAACATCGGTACAATCTTTTCGGCAACGTCAGTTTCAAAGTTTTTTAAAAGCGAGAATCGCACTGTTGCGACGGAAACCATTTTAAACTATATAAAATACTGCCTGGACGCATACCTGTTCTATCAGGTCAAGCGTGAAGATTTAGCCTGCAAGCAGATACTTTCGGTGAATGAAAAATACTATATGTCCGATCACGGCATAAGAGAAGCTGTTTTTGGAGGAAACACACGTGATATAAATCTTATCCTTGAAAATATCGTTTATATGGAGCTGCTGCGCCGTGGATACAAAGTGAATGTCGGCAGAATCGGTGACAAAGAGGTAGACTTCGTTTGCCGCAGGCAGAATAACAAGCTGTATGTTCAGGTAACATACATTCTCGCCTCCCCTGAAACCGTTGAACGTGAATTTGGCAGTCTGGAGCAAATACCAGATAACTTTCCTAAGTACGTTGTGTCAATGGATGAGCTTGATATGAGCAGAAACGGCATTAAGCACTGCAATATACGAAAGTTTCTTACTATGGTTGAATGGAGCTGAGCGCACTGTCAAAAATGCACTTCTTTTCAATCAGAGCACTATACTCAGATTTCCATTTCTTATGAAGGTCACTGTTATCCCATACAGGAAGTGCCTCTTCCTCCATATTCAGTACAATCATAAGATCATATCTGTTTTCTCTTGGAATAATGTTTTCTTTGATTTCCACTCCGTTAATTCCCGGTATATCAGCTGCATTTCTGTAAAGCTCCCTGACTTCTGCAGCAAGAGTTTTTTTGTCTGCTGTGATATTCCATTTTACTATTATGTGATGTAACATTATCTTCTCCTCCGTTAATCAGAAATCCACGGGATTATAGCTCCAGCCATGCTCACCGTGATATATCATCAGGCAACTTTATTTTTAAAATCAATATTTATGTTCACAATCCCCCCCATAATGAATTATATTTGCTCATTTTCCTGAACCTTCTTTGAATAATAATGCTTTCTTGCCTCTGCAGATGTCTTCTCAAACAGAACCGGAGTAACAAGCGGATATGTAAGTTCATCCGGAAGGCTGTCAAAAAACTTTACTTCAGCCATTTCACTTTCAGGTAACTCCCCTGGTTTGTTTATTACAGCGGTAAATACAACACCGTTTGCATTACCTGCCTCGCACCATGCATTGTAGTCGCAGACTTCTATAAGTTCAGCATCTGTAACTCCGCTTTCTTCAAACAATTCTCTTCTTGCAGCTTCCAGCGGTGTTTCACCTGCTTCAATGTGACCACCCTGTGTTTCCCAGGTTGTTCTTCTGCTGTGACGGCTAAGCATGTATTTTCCTTCATAGTACGAACAAATCACGACATACTTGTATTTTTCAAATGAACCCAGCGGGTACGTTTTACACTGAAGCGTTGGTCTGAGTTCTTCTGTATATTTTACTGACATTTGAATTCTCCTTTTCTGCCTGGTCTAAATACTTTTCAGCTGATATTTGAAAAACCGTTGTTCATAGTCATTGCAACAATATTAACGCCACTCACTGAAAGCTGATTTTCCGACATTATTCCCCGTCTCCTGACAGAAGAAAATCAATTTTCTTCATTTAAAGTGACTGAGCCCTTATCAAATAATTTGCTCATAAACATTAAGTTTTATCGTTTCTATCGATTATTATAGCACGTTTTATCAGAAATATCAAGAATTTAAACGTCGATATCGTTTTTATCGTTTCAAAAAATCGATTTTAAAACGATTCGAAAAACGATACTTTAAATATTAGACTTCATTAAAAAAACCCCGAAAACACAAAGTTTCCGAGGTTTTTGTATGTGATAACTGAAATAAAATTATCTCTTTGAGAACTGCGGTGCACGACGAGCAGCCTTGAGACCGTATTTCTTTCTTTCCTTCATTCTTGGGTCACGTGTGAGCATGCCTGCTGCCTTGAGTGTCGGACGAAGTTCAGGGTTGAATACGAGGAGTGCTCTTGAAAGACCGTGTCTGATTGCACCAGCCTGACCTGTTACGCCGCCGCCTGCTACTGTACATACGATGTCGAACTTGCCGAGTGTATCTGTAAGTGTCATCGGCTGACGAACGATGAGCTTTAATGTTTCAAGGCCAAAGTAATCATCGATATCTCTGCCGTTGATTGTGATCTTACCTGTGCCGTTATATACTCTAACTCTTGCTACGGAGTGCTTTCTTCTGCCTGTTCCGTAGTAGTATTTTTCCTTTGATTCGTACATGTTATTAAGCTCCTTTCTTAGAATTCACAAACTTCCGGCTTCTGAGCTGCCTGCTTGTGTTCTGCGCCCTTGTATGTTCTTAAACGTGTTAATGCTGCTCTGCCAAGTGTGTTGTTAGGGAGCATACCGTTTACTGCGATCATCATTGCCTTGTCAGCCTTGTTAGCCATCATATCCTTGTAGCTTTCTGACTTAAGACCACCGATCCAGCCTGTGTGCCAGTAGTACTTCTTCTGTTCAAGTTTCTTGCCTGTGAGAACAGCCTTGTCACAGTTGATGATGATTACGTGATCACCACAGTCTACATGTGGGGTGTATGTTGGCTTGTGCTTACCTCTTAAAATGTGTGCAGCCTTTGCAGCAACTCTTCCGAGTGGCTTGCCTTCTGCATCGATAATATACCACTTGCGGCTTACTTCGCCTGATTTAGCCATATAAGTTGACATATCCGTATTCCTCCGTTTTGAAAATCTAATCTATTGCATTATATAATTGCCGATATACCAAACACTCGCAAGAAAGCCTTTTACGGCAATTATTCAGTATTATCGCAACACAACATTTACAATTATACACCATACTATACTGGTTTGTCAATCATTAAAAACCTGATTTTAAAGAATTTAAAAAGAATTTTCATTGTTTTAAGTCAGATATTGAATATAGATTTAATATTCTTATAATTTCACCATATTACTTTGTTTTTTATTATTATTCATGTGTTATATTTTCATTTTCTATCTGTTTATTTAATCATTACAACAATATTTTCCAAAAAAATTTCCGAAAAAAGATATTTTTTATAAGGCATTGAAAGAAGTTAAGATAAGTGATATAATAATTATATATTGCAGATTATGATTAAAGGGGATGAATAAAAAGTGCATGCAGAAAGAAAAGACTTTTCCATACAGAATCTTCTTATGCTGCTCAGCAGTAATTATGAATTTATTTTTTATGTTGACTTTGATACTGACGAAGTAGTTCCTTATCACTTTGCCGGAAATTCTGATATTCAGCAGGAATCAGCCAGGATTACTTACAGGGAAATGACAGACAATTTCATCACCTGCAAAATGACCGGAGCGGAACGTAAGGAGATAGAAAACATCTTAAAAAAAGATCACCTTGACCGTCATCTCAGAGCTAAAAAATACTATACATACGACTTCAGATGCAGCGGTTATGATCCGGAAAGATATTTTCGCATAAAAATAGTCAATATGGACGAAACAGATGGACTGCACCATGCTGTCATCGGCCTTGCCAATATAGATAATGAAAAACACAGCAGAATTGATTTCTATAAATCAGGGAGAAAAATTCTTGTAATCGAAGACAATGAAATCAACCGTGAAATTCTCACCGAAATTCTTTCTGACATGTACACTGTCATTACTGCCGAAAACGGAAATGAAGGATTTGAAATTCTTTCGGAGTATGCTGAAGACATAGCTGTTATAATCACCAACCTTGAAATGCCCGTATACAATGGTTATGAGTTCCTTGAGCGTTTTTCTTCTGTCAGGCAGTACAGTGCCATACCTGTACTTGTTGTTACAACTACAAACCAGACAGAAGCAGAAATAAAATGTCTGCAGCTTGGAGCAACTGATTTCATTGTAAAGCCGTACAATCGTGAAGTTGTCAGGAACCGTGTAAAAAGTCTGGCACGTCTGAAAGAATCTTCAGCAATGCTGAATGCACTTGAAAAAGACAATCTTACCGGACTGTATACAAAGGAATTCTTCATAAGATATGCACAGGAGAAAATCGACTGCAATCCGGACAAAAAATATTGTATCGTATGCTCGGATATAGAAAACTTTAAGGTAATAAATGACAAGTACGGACTTAAAACCGGTGACGATATACTGATATACATTTCTGACCAGATTAAAAAGAATTTTCCCGGAATTATCTTTGGGGGAAGAATCAATGGAGATATTTTTGCATTTCTTCAGGAAACAGATGAAATTTCCTATCCTGACAAGGAAACCATCGAATATATATCAAAGCATGCACCTGTTATTTCTGTCTCTGTCAAATTTGGCATTTATCCGGCTGAATGCGGCCGTTCGGTTCAGCACATGACAGACAGAGCTGTAATGGCTATTAATCAGATAAAAAACGTTTATGGAAAATATGTAGCAGTTTACGATAACAAAATAAGAGAAGGACTGATGAAACAGCAGCAAATAATCGATAATATGCAGGACGCGCTTGAGAAGCGACAGTTTAAAGTATATTATCAGCCAAAACACGAAATCAGTTCTGACAAAACAAGCGGAGCTGAAGCTCTTGTACGATGGATTCACCCTGTACTTGGCTTTATGAATCCCGGACTCTTTATCGATATCTTTGAAAAAAACGGATTTATTACTCAGCTGGATGAATATGTATGGAATGAAGTATGTTCGAGCATGGCACGCTGGAGAAATAGCGGCATCGACATAGTCCCTGTTTCAATAAATGTTTCACGAAGAGATTTTGAGAAAGACGACCTTGCCGAAGAAATAATAAATCTCGTAGACTCGTACAGTCTGCCTCACGACTACCTTCATATAGAAGTTACTGAATCAGCATACTCAGACAATCCGAAAAAAATTGAAAAAACCATTGAAAAACTTCATGATGCCGGATTTATTATTGAGCTTGATGACTTCGGAACAGGATACTCATCACTCGCTGTTCTTAACAGCATGAAACTTGATATCCTTAAGCTTGATATGAGTCTGATTAAACAGGACATCTCATCCTCCGACAGAAGCGCTCTTGTATTTGCTATAAAGCTCGCACAGATGCTTGGACTTAAAACGGTAGCCGAGGGTGTTGAAAATTCCGAACAGTGCGAACGTGTAAAGTCTCTTGGTTGTGACTATATACAGGGCTACTTTTACTCACGCCCTGTTCCGGAAGAAGAATTTATGGAATCTCTTAAATTTAATTAGTAAAGAAACCCTCTGCAAGGATGCAGAGGGTTTCTTTTAATGTTTATTATTAAAATAATCAGTTATCACTGAAATAACTTTACTGTAACTCAGATCGACATCAGATAATAATTCTTCGTCAGCCGGTTCTGTCAGTGGACGAAGCTGTTCTGTAAGTTTTGATGCGTTATCATACAGTTCAGTAAATGAAAGGTTTGCAGCTACTCCTTTGAGAGTATGTGCTGCTCTGAATGATTCATGGATATCACCGGTTGAAACTGCCTGTTTAAGTAAGTCATAAGTCCTGTCGTTTAAAAATTTATTCACAAACTTTTCTGTCAAACTGTCACTTCCGAGTCTGCTGATTACGTCTTCATAGTCACCATTAAGTTTTTCATAACATTCCCTTATATTCATAAATACCCCTCGTTTCTTAACATTATATTGTGAATGTTGCATTTTTATAATAACACAATTTTTGTAAAAAGTCAATAATTATCCCTGTAACTAACTTTTCTCCGTAACCTCTTTATCAATTACCTAAACAAACTGGAATTTGTCATTCAAACATTTTTTCCATGAACTCAAACGTTTCATCACTCATTTTTCTAATAAAACCACTTAAGGATGTACTTGAAATACTCCCATCTTTACTCAGTTTTAACGGCTTTTGAGTTGATTTAGTTTTACCAAAAAGAAATTTCGAAGCAATTTCAAGCGGAATAAGTCTTGATTCAATGGAAGAACCTTTACTTCCACTTACG
>JAUNJJ010000055.1 GCA_030533325.1 Oscillospiraceae bacterium | reverse complement strand
GAAAAGAAACTTTGTCTTGATCTGGTAAATCAGGTTTACAGTTATCATTGCAGAATACAAAAAAGAGATATCCATAACACATAAAAATTTGTGCAAAGTATATTTATTATATTGAAAAAAATCTCGAAATATGTTATAATTATAAAAACTTGTGAATTAAACGGAGGGACGAAAATGGCAGGTTCAGAAGACATTTATTCAGGGATTAAAAGAGTACTTATTTCAGAGGATGAGATAAAGCAAAAAGTTAAGGAAGCAGGAGAGTGGGTGAGTAAAGAATACGAAGGAAAGCCGTTGCTTCTGATAAGTATTCTCAATGGTGCATTTGTATTTATGGCTGACTTCTGCCGTGAGGTGAAGATTCCGTGTGAGATAGCTTTTATGTGTGCAAAGAGTTATTATTCCGGTACTGTTTCAGCAGGAGAGGTTAATGTAACCATGGATGTTTCCCAGGATATAAGCGGGTATCATGTAATTATTGTTGAGGATATTATTGATACCGGACGTACTCTCAGAGATGTCGTGGATATGCTTAAAAAGAGAAATCCGCTTTCACTTAAGGTAATTACTCTTCTGGACAAGCCTTCAAGAAGAATTGTGGACTTTGAGGCGGATATGTCACTGTTTACTATCCCTGATCATTTCGTTATCGGATACGGACTGGACTGTGCAGAAAAATACAGAAACCTTCCGTTTATAGCAGAGTATGATGAGGGCCAGTAATAAAAAGGGGGGGGCATACTATGATTGAAAAAATCTTTAAGCTTAAGAAAAACAATACCACAGTAAAAAGAGAAATAACAGCCGGCATAACAACATTTATGACAATGGCGTATATTCTCGCGGTAAATCCGAGCATTTTAAGCGATGCCGGAATGGACGGAACGGCAGTACTTATAGCAACCTGTCTTGCCTCCTTCGTCGGTACAGCCTGCATGGCACTTATGGCGAACCTTCCGTTTGCCCTTTCTGCAGGTATGGGGCTTAATGCGTTTCTTGCTTATACCATAGTAGGCAATATGGGGTATTCGTGGCAGATAGCTCTTCTTGCAGTATTTATAGAGGGTATAATATTTCTTGTTATGTCTCTTACAAATATTCGTGAAGCAATATTCAATGCCATACCGATTACTTTAAAAACTGCTGTATCAGTCGGTATAGGTCTCTTTATTGCATTTATCGGACTGCAAAATGCCGGAGTTTGTGTTGATAATGGTTCAACACTTGTTTCAATAACAAATTTTACTGAAAATTTCAGCACTTCCGGAATATGTGCACTCCTTGCACTATGCGGGACAATGATTACCTTTATACTTCATCTGAAAAAAGTAAGCGGCTCTGTACTTATTGGAATTCTTGTTACCTGGGCTGCAGGAATGGTTTGTCAGCTTGCAGGAATCTATACACCGGATCCTGAAAATGGATTTTTCTCTCTGTTTCCTCATCTTGGAATGACAGATTTCAGTGCTTTTTCAGAGACATTCGGACAGTGCTTCAAAGCAGATTTTACAAATGTAGATATTTTCAATTTTATTGTAATTATTTTTTCATTCCTTTTTGTCGATCTTTTCGACACACTCGGAACACTTATCGGTGTAAGCTCAAAAGCGAAAATGCTTGATAAAAACGGAAGACTTCCTGCGATAAAGCCGGCACTTCTTTCTGACTCGGTTGCAACAACTGTAGGTGCGGTTTTCGGAACATCAACAACTACAACATTTGTTGAGTCATCAGCAGGAGTTGCAGTAGGCGGAAGAACAGGTCTTACAGCACTTACAACAGCATTTCTCTTCCTTATTTCAATATTCTTCGCACCTGTATTCACAGCTATTCCTTCATTTGCCACAGCACCTGCACTTATCGTTGTGGGATTCCTTATGTTTTCATCTATCTCAGAAATAAAATTCAGCGAAAAGAATTATACAGAGGCTGTACCGGCATATATCTGTATCATTGCCATGCCGCTGTTCTATAGTATTTCAGAGGGGATTTCACTTGGAATTATCTCTTATACAATTATAAATATGGCATGCGGTAAGGCAAAGAGCATACCGCCACTGATTTACGTTCTTTCAGTACTGTTCGTTCTTAAATATATTTTCCTGTAATTTCAGTTAAAAAATCGTTGTCAGGGAGGTTTTATCTTGAAAAACTATAAACGTATTTTTCTCATAGTTATAGATTCACTTGGTGCCGGTGCAATGCCGGATGCTGCTGAGTTTGGCGATGCGGGAACAGATACTCTTGCTCACATTTCCACATCCGCTGAAAGCCTTGTGATTCCGAATCTCAGAAAACTCGGACTGGCAAATCTCCATAAGCTTGACAAAGTTAGTCCCTGTGAAACTCCTCTTGCAAAATATTCATATCTCTATGAGGCAAGCAGAGGAAAGGATACAATGACAGGACACTGGGAAATGATGGGATTGAAAATAACAACTCCTTTTAAAACATTTACAGAAACCGGCTTTCCTGATGAACTGATAAAGGAACTGTCCGTAAAAACCGGAAGAACAATTATCGGAAATAAAAGTGCAAGCGGAACAGCAATACTTGATGAACTTGGCGAAGAAGAAATAAAAACCGGGCATATGATAGTTTATACTTCAGCCGATTCTGTTCTTCAGATATGCGGAAATGAAGAAACTTTCGGACTTGATGAGCTTTACCGTTGCTGTGAGATTGCAAGAGAGCTTACTATGAAAGATGAATGGAAGGTAGGCAGAGTAATAGCAAGACCCTATGTCGGAAAGAAAAAAGGCGAGTTTGTCAGAACAAGCAACAGACACGACTATGCACTGAAGCCGTTCGGAAAAACAGCACTTGATGTTCTTAAGGAAAATGGTTATGATGTAATCTCAGTAGGAAAAATCTCTGATATATTTGACGGAGAGGGAATTACTGAATCAAACAAATCCAAAAGCTCAGTTCATGGTATGGAACAGACCATCGAAATTTCTGAACGTGATTTTACCGGTCTTTGCTTTGTAAATCTTGTTGACTTTGATGCCCTCTGGGGACACCGGAGAAATCCTGAAGGTTATGCCCGTGAACTTGAAAAGTTTGACGTAAAACTCGGAGAACTGCTTACAAAACTAAACGACGATGATCTCCTTATGATTACTGCCGACCACGGAAATGACCCGACCCACACCGGAACAGATCACACCCGCGAAAAAGTTCCTTTCCTTGCATATTCACCATCAATGGAAACCGGCGGAAAAACAGAAGATCAGGATTGCTTTGCAGTTATCGGCTCAACTGTCCTTGATAATTTCGGTCTTAAAATGCCCGAAGGCACAATAGGAAATTCTATACTCGATAAACTTATATAATTTAGAACGGCAATGGTGGACAAAGAATAAGAGTTAAAGGTACAGATGCGAGGGTACAGATGCGAAGGTGCAGGGCGATCGCAAAGCCCTGCAAAGAAGCAAAGTAATTATAGTAATCTATGCCATGATTAGTTTACAGAAAGGAACATAATTGATATGTACAATAAACTGCAGTCATGTTTAAAAAGCATAAGAGCAAAAACAGATTTTAACCCTGAAGTCGGACTCGTACTTGGCTCCGGCCTTGGCGACTTTGCAGAAACAATAAAAACCGAAGTCACAGTTGAATACAAAGATATCGAAGGCTTCCCTGTATCAACAGTAAAAGGCCATAAAGGAAGATTTGTATTCGGTTACTCCGGAAATGTCCCTGTGGTAATCATGCAGGGAAGAGTGCACTACTACGAAGGATACAGCATGCCGGACGTTGTCCTCCCTGTAAGACTTATGGGCCTTATGGGAGCGAAAAAAATAATACTTACCAATGCAGCCGGTGGTGTAAATCCGGAATTCAGCGCCGGAGACCTTATGATAATAACTGATCATATTACAACAGGTGTTCCTTCACCTCTTATCGGACCAAATATCGAAGAGCTCGGAACGAGATTCCCTGATATGAGTGAGGTATACAGCAGAAGAATGACTGATATTATCAGAAAATCAGCAGCTGAATGCGGTATTACTCCAAGAGAAGGCGTGTATGTTCAGTTTACCGGACCAAATTATGAAACCCCTGCAGAAATAAGAATGGCATCCCGCTGGGGAGGAGACGCAGTGGGAATGAGTACTGCATGTGAAGCCATGGCAGCAAGACATATGGGACTTGAAGTATGCGGAATCTCATGTATAACAAATATGGCGGCTGGGATTTCCGTAAATCCGCTTAACCATAAGGAAGTACAGGAAATAGCAGACAAGGTATCAGGACAGTTCAAAGCACTTGTTTCAAAAGTGATCTCAGAAATATAATCAAAAAACAACGGGCGTGGAAAATCCATGCCCGTTGTTTTTTTGATTATAGTTTAATTAATTTTCTGTTGGAAGTTTGCGTCTTGATCTGCTGATTGTTCTTGATTCAACCTGACAGTCATCAGATGCAGTATATTCAGTTTCAGACCACTCTGTCCATTCACTCCAGTCAGAAATAATTTCCTTTTCAAAATGATATACAGTCTCGAGGAGTGTACGTCTCTTGTATATGTACCATTCTGTTTCAGGTGAACCATACTTCATGGCATATGACTTTCCGTCAACTACATGTGCACTGAAGAAGATGTTACTCATCATCGGATCACCTGCAGGTGTAGAAGCCATATTGTCAGTAACAAGCTTCCAGTTCTTGACATCCGGCTTAACATTGTCAGTGGAAATTACTTCTTCATAAGTCCACTTTACATTTGAAAGGTTGGTATTAAAGAAGTTTGCTACATCAGGACTTGAATATGACATGCCATTCATATTTGCCGGATTAAACCAGCCTGCATATTTGAAGCCGCTTGCCATTCTGATTATTTCGCATGTATCTCCCGGAGGTACTGCTTCAGAGGTATAGTACTGATCAGTTTCCCAGTCAGAATATCTGCAGTCTGTGCCTGTAAGTGTATAGTCTTCGTATTCACTTGTATCAGTTGTATCGCGTCTGTCCATAGTACGCGTTCTGCTTCTTTTTCTGTGTTCTGTCTTTGTTTCTGTTATATACTTGGATGATGAGGCAAGCATATTGTTTTCACTCCACTCAGTCCATGTACCTGCACTTACTGTAAGTTTGATAACACTTCCAGGAAGTACTTCCGTATCGGCAGGAACGTCCTGTTCAATAACGAATCCGTATTCCTTTTCATTTTCAACGTATTCAATTTCAGCTTTAAGTCCCTTGAAATTAAGCATCTGTTCAGCTGTTTTGCTGTCCTGTCCAACATAGTTGATAACTCTTTCCTTTACGACAGCTGGTTCCTGTTCCTGTGCTGGTTCCGGAGCTTTTTCAGGTTCTGTATTCTTTTCAGGTTCTGTATTCTTTTCAGCCTCAAAAATCGCAGCCGAGATATCAGCATTTTCCGGGTAAACTATGTCATCAGACTGAACAGGTGCTGACTGTTTTGCTTCTGATTCTTTTTTCAGCTCAGAGGATGACTTGTATGTTGTAAAGTTAAGAATGGAATCAGCTGATTCGCTTATGCTTTTTTTCGGCTCTTCAGCAGTTGCAGTATTATTTACGGTAACCGTTTCGTCAGTCTTTGGAGCGAAACTTAATGATTCAGGTGTGTTTTCGGCTTTTTCATCATTAGTATCTCTGGTGTATTCCATATATGTAACAGAATCAGGATCATCAGAAGCATTTCGTATTTTTACATTTCTTGAAAGATTGATTGATGGTTCAAATGATGAACGCTTATTCTGAAGAGCTTCAAGCTGTTTGTCAACTTCATCATGAGTTTCTGCTACCATCTCAGGACTGATTGTCGGCTTCTTAGGTTCTTCAGCAACAGTCTGTACAGGAGCTGTTTTTTCTTCCTGTACAGGAACGTTTTCCTGCTTTGGAGTGTTATATGGGTTAAATGCTGACAGACTTGAAGGATCAAACGAAGCAATAGGTGACTGTGATACCGGCGCCTCTTCTTTAGATTTTTTGGTTAATTCAAAAGCAGGAGCTTCAGGAACAGAAGGACCTGCATTGAAAGATGGCGGTGTAATCTGGGTCTGGATACTGCCAAATTCAACAGGTGCAGCATTTGCCTTTACCATCTGTTCAAACGGTGATGCAAAGTTTGGATTGATTGGTGGTGTATTTACAGCAGCAGATTTTTTTCCCGGATCAAAGTCGGAAAGATTCTGAACAGGAGTGCTGTTTGGAACAAAATTATCTTCTTTTTCAGGCTGGGTGAATGTTTTTTCACCTGTTTTAAGATTGGCTCCGCAGAATCCACAGAAATTCATTTTCTTTTTTTCTTTTATTAATTCGCCGCAATTTGGACATTTCATATAAAAGAACCTCCGTTTCACAAATTAAACTATGTATAATTTTATCATATTTTCAATGTTTTTTCAACCTGTATTCGTAAAACCACATGAAGAAAAAATACTTAAAAATTTGTGCATAGTGAAGAGAATGAACCAAAATAATATTGCTATTACATAAAAACAGCAAAACAACCGTATAAAAAATTACGTTGTTTTGCTGTGTACGATTATCCTATAAGTACATTTAAGAATCCCATTATAAAACCAAGCAATCCACCAAGAAGTACCAGTGAATTAAGTTCTTTACGTGCGATATCCATAATGAGCTTTTCAAGCTCCGGAAGCTCAAACTCATTAATTTTCTGCTCTACTATTCCGCTTATATTGAATCCTCTTAGTACTGTACCGAGATACTTTTCAACAAGCCCGCAGTAAAGTGACCAGAGACGCTGCTGATAATCCGGAAATTTTTCTGTCAGATACAGGATGCATTCCTTAAGTGTTTTATCTTTGAGTTTTTCGTATTCTTTATCAATTAATCCGGAAATCAGTGAAGGAGCCTTATCAGTAATAAGGCCATTAATTTTTACAATCAGAGAATCCTTTGCTGAGCTGATTGCTTTTGATGCAAACCCGGCTATCAGCGGATTTGAGCTCTGTTCAAGTTCTTTTGAAGCAAGGTCAATTAAGGAAGAAGCAGCATTCATATCTATGAGCTTTTTCGTTACAAATTTTGCTGCTGTATTGTTCAGTGACTTTTCCTTTTCATCGATTTTTTCCATTATTCCCTTTGAAGACAAAAATTCTGACAGAGTTTCTGTTCTTTCGGAAAGGGAAGAAATCTTATTTTCGACAGCCCCTGTAAGTTTTTCTTTTGTACTGTCTGAAAGAAGGGTCTTTTTTATTGTATCGTCATCAAGAAGATTATTTCCTATAACCTTTGCTATTGAAGCTGCTATTCTTGGTTTTTCCTTTGGAATCAGTCCGGGAGTAAACGGAAGTTTAAATTTTCCGATATATACCGGATTCCATGGCCTGAAAAGCATTTTGATTGCTATTCCGTTTGTAATAGTTCCTATAGCAGCACCGATAAGGGGAGCTGTAATTATTTCAAAGTTCATGTTTTGAGTTCATCTTTCTTTCTTTGTAAAATGTTATTACTCCGTCAGAGAGCTGAAGCGTATGACGGAGTAATTACTAATAAAAATTTTTTATGTTCACCAGGATTATTTGTTTTTTGAAATATTATAAACTGTTGTGTTTATAATACCGGATATCTCCTCGATAGAGTTGATACATCTGTCAATAGCATATCCCGATTCAGAATTTTTAGTTACAAACTTTTCGAGGTTAAGGATAATCTTTCTGATCAGATCGAGTGTACCTGAAATCTCGGTGATTGTTTCTCTTGAAACACCCTTAGGGTTGCCGCAGGCATCAATCATCTGTTCTATAACCTTGATAATTGTTTTGGTTGCTTCTGCAGTTTTGTCATTGTTTGAATAAATGGAAACAGCTTCTTTTCTTATCTCCTCTGCCTTGCTTTTTATAGCAGGGAGGTTTTCAGTAACTGCCTTTTCAACAGCATCAAGAGAATGTTTAACTTCGGCAACCTGTGCTGAATCATTTCCGGAAATATTTCTTGAGAAGTAAACACAGTTTTCTTTTATATTAGAACCGTGGAAGACAGCGACAGCCATATCTGTACAGGTTTTGTATCCGCATGCCTTACAGTTTATGTTTCTGTCAAAATCAGTGAATTTAAACATTGTATTGAATACATTGTTAAGTTCATCGAACGTTGGCTGACGCATTTTTGAACCATGCGGTTCATACGTTCTGAGAAATGATTCAAGTCTGAGTTCCTTGTCAAATTCCTTGAAAAGACGGTCGCTTTTATTAATATTAAAAAGACCGTTTCTGCGTTTTTCAGCATCTTTTCTTGTTATATCCATTACTCTGGAGATAACTGCCGGCGGAAGAACTTCCTTGTCTTTTCCGATGCCGACACCGCCGTTGCATCCGTCATCACAGCTTAACACTTCGAATACATCAGGTATATATTCTTTGGTTTCTATTTTGCTGTAACGGTTAAGATGATAATATGTTTTTGAAAGTCCGTCACAGTTTGAAATATTACAGTTCGGACGGTTTATAAGCAGGTTTTCCTTTACACCCTTTGGTTTGCAGTAAAGAGCCCCCATAAGTCCCTGCTTGTGTGTAAATTCAAAGTTGAACCCCTGACCGGTATTTGCAAAAGAGATTTTTCTCTTTTCAAAATATTCTTTCATTCGGGTAAATGTTACATTGTATTTAATAAGTTTTGTATTATTAAATTCATCTTTTCTGCCCGGACACGGACCAAGATACGCAAAAGATGCGGTGTCTTTAAGTTTGGTTTTTGCATAGATTGCCATACACGCCGCCGGACTGTGAACAGGTGAAAGCTTATCGAGCAGGGAATTGTCATGCTTTTCGGCATAACTGATGACAGCTGAACATGTTGAAGTAATATACTTTCCGGCTTTGTTTGTTTCCACAGTGCGAAGCTGTGCCCACGTTGCAATATCCGCACCGAATGAAACATCATATATCTTTCTTATTCCCTGAGTATAGAACCATTTGAGAACATCCTGCCATACATCAGGAAAGGCTACGCGAATAGAAGGATCGACGAGGAGAGAAACCTTACCTTTTTTGCTGTACATATCTTCGATAAAATCTTCGTAGTCATCTTCGAAGTCTCTTGCATCGTGCGGACATTTTCTTATGCATTCACCACAGTATATACAGTTGTCATAGTTTATTCCAATATAATTTTTTCCTTCCTGAGTTGTCATTGGAACACAGGCCTCCGGTGCCGGACAAACTCTCATGCAGGCATTACAGCCAATGCATTTTTGCGGGTTAACAGTGATAATTTCCATAATTATGTACACAAGGCTGTAAAAACAGCCATCCTCCTTAATAAAAATGATAAAATATTTTAATAAATTTTAGGTTTGAAAAATTGTGCATAGTGCATTGTATTGGTTGAAATATTCTGTTGTTTTATGTACAATGACAGGAAAAAGCGATAATCCAATCAAATTAACATATTTTTATTCTATCACATAATTAAGGATGTGTCAACATTATTTTAATAATGTAATCCACAATTTATTACCATTATTATCTATACCAATTACAGCTTTTTTTCATTTTTTATATATGGCAGCCGTTGAGCTCAAGTATAATTTTTTTATCTGAAACGTTGACTTTTACCATATCTCCTGTTTTTATTGAACCTGATATAATGTTTTCTGTCAATATATTTTCCACTTTATCAGCAATTATTCTTTTTAGTGGTCTTGCACCATACAGTTTTGTTTCAGGATTTCCTGCTATTAATTCTGTAACTTCGTCAGAAAATGAAAGATGTATATCTATTTTTCTTGCTCTTTCTGAAAGCTGTCCGAGGAGCAGGAGAGTTATTTTTTTCAGAGAATCGAGCGAAAGCGGTTCAAAAATAACGATACCGTCCATTCTGTTAAGAAGTTCAGGCCGAAACATCTTCTTCAGTGATTCAGTCATTTTACTTTCAAAATAATTATTCGTGTTTTCTGAATCTGAAAAACCAATGTTATTTTTCTGAACAATTTTTTCTGCTTCGGCATTTGTTGTAAGTATAATAAAATTATTTTTGACACTTGTTATCCTTCCGAGTGAATCATGAAATTCTCCTTCATCCGTTATCTGCAGAAGAAGGTTCAGTACATCCGGATGTGCTTTTTCAACTTCGTCAAAAAGAATTACTGAATAAGGCTTTTTTCTGATCAGGTCAGACAGGGTATTGCTTTCACCATATCCTGTATATCCCGGAGGAGAACCTATGAGTTTTGAAACTGAATGCGGTTCCATATATTCACTCATATCAAGTTTTATAAGACTGTTTTCATTATCAAATACCACGTTCGAAACTGCTTTGGCAAGTTCTGTTTTGCCAACGCCGGTGGGACCTGCAAACAGAAAAGCTGCTGATGGCTTGTTTTCTTCTCTCAGACCGATCCGGTATCTTTTGATGGCTTCTGCTACGTTTTTAATAGCTTTATCCTGACCGATGATATGTTTCTGAAGTTCGGCTTCTATTCCTGCAAGTTTTTCGTTTTCATCGTTATCAGTATGATTAACCGGTATGCCTGTCCAGAGAGATACAACTTCATTGACGTCTTCCATAGTTACGTTAATTTCATAGGCAGAATCTTCATCTAAATCTTTTTCAGACAGACTTTCTTTCAGCTGTTTTTTTATATCCTGTATATCCGGATATTGTCTCCGGCGCGAATTCCTGATAACTGCGTGAGAACAGGCTTCATCTATAATATCTATCGCTTTATCGGGCAGAAACCGATCAGGAATGTATTTTTCTGACAGCTGTACAGCCTGATTCAGAATTTCATCAGGAATATTTACTGAGTGAAATTTTTCATATCCCGGACGGATTCCGGAAAGAATCTGAAAAAGCTCATCGTGCTTTGGCTCTCTGACAGTAACGGGCTGAAACCTTCTTTCAAGCGCATTGTCGGATTCGATGAATTTACGGTATTCCGAATATGTTGTTGCTCCTATTATCTGTATATCTCCCCGTGCGAGTTCAGGTTTAAGTATGTTAGCGGCATCTATAGCCCCTTCAGCAGCACCGGCTCCGGCTATTGTATGAAGCTCATCTATGAAAAGAATTATATCTCTGCATTTTTTTGCTTCATCAATGCAGTTTTTTATCCTTTCCTCAAAGTCGCCTCTGTATCTCGCACCAGCAAGCATTGAAGTAAGATCAAGCGACAGAATGTATTTGTTTTTCAGAACTGAAGGAACATTTCCGTGCACTATTTGCTGTGCAAGACCTTCAACAATAGCTGTTTTTCCTACTCCGGCCTCCCCGATAAGACAAGGATTGTTTTTGCTCCGGCGAGTAAGTATCTGTATAAGTCTTTCAGTTTCATTTTCACGGCCTATCACAGGATCAAATTCTTTTCTCCATGCAGCTTCGGTAAAGTTTCTTGTGTATTTTTTAAGATTGGGATACAGCCTTTCGTCAAGCTTTACATATGTTGAAACGGGAATTCCGGAAAATGATTCCAGACATTCTGATTTTATTTTTTCGATATCAGCACCAAGAGATTTCAGCATTGTATATCCTCCGCATGTTCTGCAGTTCAGAATCTCAGAAAGTAAGTATTCTGTGCCGGTAAGAGCAGCGCCTTTTTTTCTTGCTGTTTCAGAGGCCCTGCTGAGTGTATCTGAAAGATGCGGTGTTATATCATCTTCAGATAAAATCAGAGGAATTCCGCTTCCGATTGTATATTTAAGATATTTTACTGTACCTTCGCATGTTATTCTGTTATTATCAAGAATTGCTCCGGCTATATTTGATTTTTCAGCGGTAAATCCGTATATCATATGTTCAGTACCTATGAAAGTATGTCCGAGTTCTCCGGCTATTCTTACGGTATGCTCAAAAACCGAAACAGCTTTACCTGTAAATTCATTTCTGTTAATCATATCAGTCTATCATCTCTTTCGGATAAATATTGAAAACTATATCTATTATACATTTTGAAATCAGAGAAAAATGTAGAAATAAACAGGCAAAAAAATGCACACTGCAGAAATTTCGATGCAATGTGCATTTTCTGTATATCAAAGCTGTCTGACAACGGGTACAAAAGGCATTTCATGACAGCTGCAGCTGTACCTTATGTTTTCCGGCCGTATGTCTAACATGCTGTAATATATTTTATGCAGAAACTTAATAAATGTAACAAGGCAAAAAATGTCATACATACGAATTTAAAAAAAAGTATGGAAAAAACATTTTATTTGATGTATAATAGATACTGTTATAAAATTTTTAAAATAAAAATATTGAGGAGTGTTGTTACAATGAGTATGGATTTCAGCAGAAAGCTTCCTATTCCAAAGGAAATAAAAGAACAGTTTCCTGTTGATGAAAAAATCAAAAAAATAAAAGCTGAAAAAGACAAGGAAATACGCGATGTGTTTACAGGTGTTTCAGATAAGTTTGTGCTTATTATCGGACCGTGTTCAGCTGATAACGAAGATTCGGTTATTGATTATGTCACAAGACTTTCAAAGGTTCAGGAAAAGGTAAAGGACAGGATTATCATTGTCCCGAGAATCTATACTAACAAGCCAAGAACAACAGGCGAAGGATACATGGGTATGGTTCATCAGCCTGATCCTGAAAAGAAGGAAGACCTGATTGGAGGTATTATTTCTGTAAGAAAGCTTCACACAAGAGCTATTGCAGAATCAGGACTCATCTGTGCTGACGAAATGCTCTATCCTGAAAACGCAAGATACCTTGATGATCTTCTCGGATACTGTGCAATTGGTGCACGTTCAGTTGAAAATCAGCAGCACAGACTTGTAGCAAGCGGAATGGATATTCCTGTTGGTATGAAAAATCCTACAAGTGGTGATATTTCAGTAATGCTCAATTCAATCAAGGCCGCTCAGGTTCCTCATACATTTATTTACAGAGGCTGGGATGTTACAACTTCCGGAAATGATATTGCACACGCAATACTCAGAGGATATGTTGACAATGACGGCAGATCGCATTCGAACTATCACTATGAAGATATGATTCAGCTTTTTGATATGTATCAGAAGAGAAATCTTAAAAATATTGCTCTTGTTGTTGATACAAACCACGCCAACTCAGGTAAGAAACCTCTTGAACAGGTTCGTATAGCCAAGGAGATTCTCCACAGCTGCAGACATTCAGCTGATATAAGGGGAATGGTTAAGGGACTTATGATTGAAAGTTACATAGAAGACGGTGCACAGAAGATAGGTGAAGGCATTTACGGAAAGTCTATCACTGACCCGTGTCTCGGATGGGAAAAGTCAGAACGCCTTATTCTTGATATTGCAGACCTGATTTGATGTTTTAACAGTTTTTATAAAAAAATCTCCTGGTGAATATCAGGAGATTTTTTTGAGGAGAGAATATATGCTAACATTCATAAAAAAAGAACCGGTATTGTCAGCAGCCGGAGCGGCAGCGGTAATTTCTGCTTTTTTTGTAAGACCTTCTGTAGCTTATCTTGAATATATTGATTATTCAGTGCTTATTTTGCTTTTCTGTCTTATGTCTGTCGTTGCCGGTCTTATGAAAACAAAGCTTTTTGACTGTATATCGGCAAGAATACTTCGTTCGTCAGATAAATGCAGAACAGTTGGCATACTGCTTGTAAATATAACATTTTTAAGTGCCATGCTGATTACAAATGATGTTGCACTTATCACTCTTGTTCCGTTTACTGCGGGAATTTTCGGAAAGAAAAAAAGTCTGATTCCGCTTGTAGTTATGGAAACGGCAGCGGCTAATCTCGGAAGCATGATTATGCCTTTCGGAAATCCGCAGAATCTTTATCTTTACAGCCGGTATAATATGAGTATAGGTGACTTTTCCGGAACTATACTTCCATACGGAATTCTGAGTCTTGCACTTGTAAATGTTTTCACTTTCTTTCTTGTAAAAGATGAGCGGATTGGATTTGATTCTTCAAAAAAGGTGCATATAGAAAACAAAAGAAATTTTGTAATATATATAATTCTGTTTATTGTCTGTATTCTTACTGTTCTGAGAGTGGTGAATATTTATATCTGTCTTGCTGCAGTTGTTCTGTGTTTTACAGTTACTGACAGAAAAATTTTTGCTGAGGTTGACTGGTTACTTCTTCTGACATTCTGTGCATTCTTTGTTTTCGTAGGAAATCTCGGCAATATAGATGCTGTCAGGAAGACTCTTTCTGCGGCAGTAAACGGTCATGAGTTTGTTGCCGCTGTGCTTTCAAGCCAGGTAATAAGCAATGTTCCGGCAGCGATAATGCTTTCCGGATTTACAGATAATGCACGTGAGCTTCTTATCGGCGTAAATTTAGGCGGACTCGGTACCCTTGTTGCATCTCTTGCAAGCGTTATTTCATACAAGCAGTACATGAAAACAGAGAATGCAGAAGCAGGAAAATATATGCTTGTTTTTTCATCTGTAAATTTTTCTCTGCTGGTTATTATTTCTGCGGTGTATTTTTTATTTTCATGTCAGGTAAAATGACTTTTATTTTATGCTGAAAAATGGTATAATATATTTTACTAATATATCTGGAGGTAACTATGAACGAAAAAGTAAAGGAAAGATCAGAGATATCTGATGAATTTAAGTGGGCTGTAAATGATATTTACAGCGATGACAGCTGCTGGAGAAAAGATTATGATTATGTGAAGAAAGCTGCTGCAAAACTGGAATCATACAAGGGGAGACTTTCATCCTCATCAGAATTAATGCTTGAATACTTTAAGCTCAATGATGATATCGGGATCAGATTTGACAGTCTTGTAAACTACGCACACAGAAGAAGAGACGAAGATAACCGTAACCCCGTATATCAGGAAATGTGCGGACAGCTCTCGGCACTTATTTCAGAAATATCCGATGCAGGCTCATTTGAGGTTCCTGAAATTCTTTCAATAAGTAACGAAACACTTGAAAAGTTTTTTGATGAAAATAAAGAACTCAGACTATATAAACTTTATGTAAGCAGACTTCAGAAGAGAAAGGAACATACTCTTTCTGAAGCAGAGGAGAGAATAATGGCTCTTGCCGGCCAGATGCAGGAAGCACCGGACACAATTTATTCTGTATTCAGTGATGCTGAACTTGAATTTGATGATGCAGTGGATTCTGAAGGCAATGCTCATCAGGTTACACACGGAACGTATATTCCTCTTGTTAAGAGCCCTGACCGCGTACTCCGTGAATCCGCATTCCATTCAATGTACAGAACATACGGAAAATACAAAAACACAATTGCAGCAATGCTTACTGCACAGACGAAGCAGCTTTCATTCAATGCAAAGGCACGCCGCTACCAGTCATCGCTTCATGCAGCTCTTGACTGTACAGATGTACCGGTATCAGTTTATCACAACCTCATTGATTCGGTTCATGAAAATATGGAGTATATGTATAAGTATGTAAGACTCAGAAAGAAGCTTATGGGTCTTGACGAACTTCATATGTATGATCTTTACACACCTGTAGTTCAGGACTGTGATATGAAGATAAGCTTTGAGGAAGCAAAGAAAAATGTATATGATGCCCTTGAACCAATGGGAGAGGAATATCGTGCGGTTCTCAGAGAAGGATATGAAAACCGCTGGATAGATGTCTATGAAAATACAGGCAAGACAAGCGGAGCATATTCTGCCGGTGCAAAGGTACATCCTTTCGTTCTTCTTAACCACAAGGATACACTTAACTGTGAATTTACTCTTGCACATGAGATGGGGCACGCTATTCATTCATACTATTCAAACAAAAATCAGCCGGCAGTATATTCAGATTACGTTATTTTTGTTGCCGAGGTTGCTTCAACATGCAACGAAGCCCTTCTTATGAACTATCTCCTCAGAACAACAGAAGATAAAAAACAGAAGGCATACCTCATTAACTACTTCCTTGAACAGTTCAGAACAACACTTTACAGACAGACAATGTTTGCAGAGTTTGAACTTAAGATTAATCAGATGACTGAAAATGGTGAGGGACTCACGGCTGAAAATATTTCAAAACTCTACTACAACCTTAATAAGCTTTACTTCGGGGATGACATAGTTATTGATGAAGATATAAGTCTTGAGTGGGCCCGTATTCCTCATTTCTATTATAACTACTATGTTTATCAGTATGCTACAGGCTATTCTGCAGCTATTGCTCTTTCATCAAAGATTCTTAAGGAAGGCAAGTCTGCTGTTGACAACTATATCAAGTTCCTGAGCGGCGGATGCTCAGCCTCGCCTATAGAGCTTCTTAAGACTGCCGGCGTTGATATGTCAACTCCGGAACCTGTAAATGCAGCTCTTAAGATGTTCGGAGAACTCATCGATGAACTTGAACAGCTTCTTGACTAACAAATATTCCCGTGATATAATATAGAATAGTTTTGTCAGCCGGTCTGTGACCGGCTGAATTTAAAAAATACAATTCAGGAGGAATCCTAAATGAAAAGGATTATCGCTGCACTGATTTCTTTCTCAGTAATTTTTATGTTTGCTTCATGTTCGTCAGAAAAAAACAGTAGTTCTTTGCCTGAGAAAGCGGTGGTGACGGAATCTGCAGAAACCACAGAAGTAACAGAAGTTACAGAAGTCACGACGGAAGAAGAACCGGTAGTTACTGTCATATATGACTTTAAGGGACTTGACAGTGAAAAGTCAGTATCAGTTCTTACTTCAGACAAATATCATATCAGATTCAGATGCAATGTCGAAGGACAGTTTATGTATCAGGATGTATATTTTGATACTGATGACATCATAGTAGGGACAGAGTATCTGAATACGAAATACAGTGTTCTTTTTAAAGATCAGGTTCAGTACACGATAATTGATGATATCTATTATCGTATGCCTTCCGAAGAGCCGGAAAAAATCGGTACAGCAGATATGTTTGAGGGATACGGATACATAGGAAGCGGAAAAACGGAACTTGACGGGAAAACATATAAGTACGATGAATTCTATCAGGATACTACAAAATCCACATCACAGTTTCTTCTTGATGAGAAAAATGAACTATGTGCAATTATCAGCGGAGACAAGATAATGTATATCGAAATATGCGATTCGGACTTTAATTCAGATGAAATAATATGTGTCCCGAAGGATGCGAAGGAAGTATCAGCTGAAGAGTTTAACACACAGTTTCTTGAAAAAGTTGCCGGAAACACTGCTGCAGATGAAAATTCAGAATCTGGAGTGCCTGAAACTGAGTCTGAAGCATAGGGATAAAAGCTGATAAATAGAAATATATTATAATTTTAGACATGAAAGGAATAAAATGTAACGATGGTAAAATTAAAAACTCAAAAATGCAAAGGTTATGCATCCTCTTTTTTGGATAAGGTAAAGAAAATAGATGAAGATACAGCAAACAAGACTTTTTACAGATATTTATACGATATAAATTCTGATGATATGAGTTTTACTGCTGTTATTTCTGATGGAATACAGCTATCTGTTGCTGATATTTTTGAAAAAGCAGACAGAATTGCTGATGTACTGACCCAGAAAGGGTTGAAAGCAGGAGATTCAGTTGCAGAATTTTTTCTTGACAAATTCTCACTTTTATGCATAACACTTGCGTGCAGTAAAATAGGTGTTCAGTTGATAGTAGCGCATCCGTCTCTGGATCTGAAGATACTTGATAACATGAAAGAAGGTAAAAACGTTAAGATGATTTTCTGCTCAGAAGCCAGATATCCGTTTCTTACTTCTGTGAACGTTTCAGAAATTGTTGTTCTTCCTATGACAAAAGATTGTGTAGATGATTGGAAAAACATTCCCGTGCCTAAAGGGAAAAAAGTTGAATCCTGGAATGAATTCCTTGATACTGAAACATCGGTTGAAGCAGCAGAAATCACTGATAATGAATATCCTCTGATGGCTCTTTTTTCCACAGGAACAACCGGTATTCCGAAAACAATTGTTCATACCAATAAAAGTTTGGTCGCCGTCATTTTCGTTCTCAGTGAACTGGATATGGGATGGAAGAAAGGTGATGTTCTTCTGGGATATCCGCCTCCGTTTGTTTTTACAGGACTGATATTTCCCGTTTTCGTTCCGATGGCAATGAAAATTACACTTGTGTGTGACTCTTCCAATAATGATTTAAGATTGTCACCAAATGGTAAAGGCGTAAAAGAACAGTTTAATTTTAAATCAGTTCTTGTATATAAGCCGAATATTCTGGTAGTAACAAAATCATTTCTTCTTTCTATGATAACACAGCACAATGGTATATCACTTGATTTAAGTTCTGTAAAATATATAGTGCTGGCCGGAGAACCCCTCAATCCACAGGAGAGCTTAATTATAAAAAATTTTTTTAAAGCACATGGTAGTGACGTTACTATTGAAAATTTCTATGGAATGTCTGAGATTGGTGGAATTGCTTATCATATTGAAGATAATTCATCAGTACTGGCCAATACTGTATTTTATCCTTATTCAATTGCCTGTACCTTTGATCCGGAAACTGGTGAGGAACTTCCTTACAATAAAATTGGTCATATTTATGCAAAGACAGAATCAATGATGAAAGAGTATATGCTTGATGAAAAGTCTACAAATGAGTTCTTTGCCGTAGATGATGAAGGAAACAGATGGGCATGCACAGGCGATATTGGATATGTGACTGAAGATAATATAATTGTTGTTCTGGGACGATATGTTGAGAACTATAAAGATGAAAACAATAATGTAGTATTTCCTTATATGTTCAGCGATGCTCTTGCTGCAGATGATAATGTTATATCCTGCAAGATGATTACCAGAAAGACGGAAGGCAAAGACAAACTTGTGCTCCACGTTCTTGTTAAACAGATTCCAGAGGATACTGAAGAATATGTTAATAGGCTTCAGGACATTCTGAAGAGAACAGATTCGATTAAAATATACCCCGATATGTATAAAATCAGAACAGAATTTCCTATATTCCGTTCTAAAATCAGCATGAGGGATCTTGCAGCAGAACAGGATGGATTTATTGAGGTGTAAAAATAAAAAAAATATTTAAAAATACTATTGACAAACATATATCAAATATGATAAGATAAAAGAGCCGCATGTGTTCAGGTTCACAAGATGATTCGGATTTATCCGGAACACACCGTATGCAGCGAGTTTTTTGGAAAGGAAGTAAACCAAAATGTACGCAATTATCGAAACTGGTGGTAAGCAATATCAAGTTAAAGAGGGCGATGTAGTATTCATCGAAAAGCTCTCAGTTGAGGCTGACGAAACAGTTAGCTTTGATAAGGTTGTTGCTGTAAACAATGACAATGGCCTTACAGTTGGTGCACCATATGTAAACGGCGCTACTGTAACAGCTAAGGTTGTTAAGAACGGCAAGGGCAAGAAAATCAATATTCTTACTTACAAGCCAAAGAAGGGCTCTACAATGAAGAGACAGGGCCACAGACAGCCTTACACTCAGGTTAAGATTGAAGCAATCAAGGCTTAATTGCAAATGATAACTGCTGTTTTTTACAAGAAAGACAGAGAGTTGTCTGGCTTCAGAGTGAGCGGTCATGCCGGCTATGCCGACTATGGTTACGATATTGTCTGTGCGAGTGTTTCATCAGCTGTACAGCTGACAGCAAATCTTATCACAGAGAACTTTGGTATCAGTGCTAAGGCATCAGCAGAGAATGATACAGTTACTCTGATGGTTGCGGAGACCTGTGAAGAAGCATCGAAAATAATTGATGGTCTTAAGACGCATCTTGAGCTTCTTTCTGAGGAATTTGAAAATACGATTATTACAAAAATTTCGGAGGTGTAAGTTATGTTAAATCTTGGTATGCAGTTTTTTGCTCATAAGAAGGGAAGCGGTTCTACTAAGAACGGCCGTGATTCTGAGTCAAAGAGATTAGGTGTTAAGAGAGCCGATGGTCAGTTCGTTAAGGCTGGCAACATTATCGTTCGTCAGCGTGGAACACACATTCATCCAGGTGAAGGTGTTGGTATCGGTTCAGATGATACAATATTTGCAACAATTGAAGGCAGAGTTAAGTTTGAACGTCTCGGCCGTGACCGCAAAAAGGTATCAGTATACGCTGCACAGTAATATAATATCTTTTATTGCAAAAAATCCCGAGCAGTTTGCTTGGGATTTTGCTGTATATGCCGTTTTTATTTATCATGTGCGTCTGAGCACACATGGAAGGATGATTTCAAATGTTCGTAGACAAGGCGAAAATAAGAGTCAAGGCCGGAGACGGCGGAGATGGTGCGGTATCATTTTACCGTGAAAAATATGTCGCAGCCGGTGGACCGGACGGTGGAAACGGTGGAAAAGGCGGAGACATAATCTTTGTTATAGATGATAATTTTTCAACACTCATTGATTTTAAATATAAAAAGAAATATGCTGCCCAGAGAGGTGAAAACGGCGGTGCAAAGCACTGTACCGGTAAAAACGGTGAGGACCTCATTATCAAAGTTCCCCGCGGTACTCTCGTAAGAGATGCAAATACAGGCAGAATAATCGCTGACCTTTCAAAGAAAGACAGGCAGATTATCGCAAAAGGCGGTAACGGAGGAAAGGGAAATTCAGTTTTCAAGTCACCTACACGTCAGATTCCGAGATTTGCAAAACCAGGGTTTCCGGGTGAGGAATTTGAACTTTCACTTGAACTCAAGCTGCTTGCAGACGTAGGACTTGTTGGTTTCCCGAATGTCGGAAAGTCAACGCTTATTTCAGTTGTCAGTCAGGCTAAGCCCAAAATTGCAAACTATCACTTTACAACTCTCGTACCTGTACTTGGTGTTGTAAAGGTTGAAGCTGAAAAGTCTTTCGTTATGGCTGATATTCCGGGACTTATCGAAGGTGCAAGTGACGGTATCGGTCTTGGTCATGAATTTTTAAGACATGTGGAGAGATGTCGTCTTATTCTTCATGTTCTTGATGTTTCAGGCTCTGAGGGAAGAGATCCCCGTGAAGACTTTGATATAATCAACCGTGAACTTGAAAAGTTCAGTCCTGATCTTGCAGAATGTCCTCAGATTGTTGCAGCCAACAAGTCTGATATGGCATCGCCTGAACAGATTCAGGAGCTCAGGGAATATATTGAAGAAAAGGGTTATACATTCTTCGAAATTTCTGCAGCTACAACTCAGGGAACTTCAGAACTTATAAAATACATCTCACAGGAACTTGACAAGCTTCCGCCAATCAGAGAGTATGAACCTGAAGAAATTCCTGAAGAAGAAATTATGCAGAAGGAAGATGAACGCAAAAGGATTACTGTCCGTAAGGAAGAGGATGTTTACTACGTTGAAGCTCAGTGGCTTGAACCTATTCTCAGAACAGTTGATCTTGATGACTATTCTTCACTTCAGTACCTGCAGAGAGTTCTTCAGACAAACGGAATATTCCAGCGCCTTGAGGATATGGGTATTGAAGAAGGCGAAACTGTCGATATTCACGGTTTCGAATTTGAATATGTTAAGTAGAGGTGGAACGTACGGAAAGAGTATTAACAGAGAGAGAAGCGATGCAGTATTCACCTCTTGCACTTGCCTTTATGGGAGACTGTGTTTATGAAAAGTTTGTTCGTGAACACATCGTTCTTCAGGCAAATACAGCTGTTTCAAAGCTTCATGCTGCAGCAACAAAAAAAGTATGTGCAGTTTTTCAGTCAGCAGCATATGATGTTATTCTTCCGGTTCTTGATGAAACGGAAACAGCCGTTTTAAAGCGCGGAAGAAATGCAACAGGATGTTCGGCACCGAAAAGTGCAAATATTATAGATTACAGAAGGGCAACAGCAGTCGAGTGCCTTTTTGGCTTTCTTCATCTGACCGGAAGAAGAGAGAGACTGGAAGAATTAATGAAATTAATATTATCTGAAACCGAGGAGGAAAAGTAAAATGTCAGGACATTCAAAATGGAGCACTATTAAGAGAAAGAAAGAGGCTACTGACCAGGCAAGAGCCAAGATTTTCACAAAAATTGGTCGTGAGATGACAGTCTGTATTAAGGAAGGCGGTGCAGATCCGACAACAAATGCAAAACTTCGCGATCTTATCGCAAAGGCTAAGGCAAATAACGTACCTAATGACAATATCGAAAGAGTCATAAAGAAGGCAAGCGGCGGCGAAGATAAAAACGACTATATCTCAATAGTATATGAGGGATACGGACCGAACGGCATAGCTGTTATTGTTGAAACACTTACAGACAATAAAAACAGAACTGCCGGTGATGTTCGTCATTACTTTGACAAGTTTGGCGGTAACCTTGGTACAAGCGGATGCGTATCATTCATGTTCAATAGCAAGGGTATTGTCGTAGTTGAAAATAACGGATATGATGAAGACAAGCTTATGGAAGACTGTGTTGAAGCCGGTGCAGATGATTACAGTATTGAAGAGGATTCCGTAGAATTTGTTTCTGCAGCTTCTGACCTCCATGCAGTCAGAGATGCTCTCACGGAGATGGGTTACACAATTCTTTCTGCTGAAACAGCACAGATTCCTGATAACTATGTTGCTCTCACAGACGAGGAAGCTATTAAGAAGATGAACCTTCTTCTTGAACATCTCGAAGATAACGATGATGTTCAGAATGTATGGCACAACTGGGAAAACCCTGAAGAATAATTATGGCGGGGTTTATCTGTCCTGTATGCAGGAAACCGCTTGAACGAACAGAAAAAATATACAGGTGTCCTGATGGGCACAGTTATGATATTTCCAAAAGCGGCTACATAAATCTTCTCATGTCACAGAAGTCAGGAAATCACGGTGATGACAAGATTATGGTTCATGCAAGACGTGATTTTCTGGAAAAAGGCTATTACAATGCACTTCGTGACAGGATTTCCGACACGGTCAGAAGATTCAGCAAAGATGGATGTACAGTCATTGATGCCGGGTGTGGTGAATGTTTCTATACATCGGCTATTTCGTCAGGACTTTGTGAGGCCGGGATAAATGCAGAGATTCTTGCGATTGATATTTCAAAAAATGCACTTGCGTGTGCAAAAAGCAGAGGTACAGGTATAGAAAGAGCTGTGGCAAGTATTTTTCATATTCCTGTACAGGATCAGTCATGTGATATCATTGTAAATGTATTTGCACCTTTCTGCCGTGAGGAATTTATACGCATACTTAAACCTGGCGGAGTTTATATTCAGACAATTCCGCTTGAAGAACATCTGTGGGAACTTAAACAGGCAGTTTATGACAGACCTTATAAAAATGCTGTTCAGGATTATTTTATTGATGGATTTGAACTTGTAAAGAGCAGCGAGATAAGAAGAAAAATTACTCTTGATTCAAACGAGGACATAAAGAATCTTTTTATGATGACGCCTTATTACTATAAAACGTCGGAAAAAGATTTTCATAAGCTCGACAGTATTTCATCAATGAATGTAAGCACAGAATTTGCAGTTCTTGCATTCAGAAAAAAATAATCGGAAGAACCCTCAGTGTCATTGTATCTGAGGGTTCGTTTTATTCCTTGATTTGCCATTGACTTTTTTCAGAATTTCTGATATAGTTGTAGTAAAAATATTGTGAAGGGAAGGAAGAAATGAACCAGGAAACTGTAAAACAGAATGCATTAATGTACTGCAAATTACGTTATGCACAGTACTCAATGTATGAATCATATGCCAAAAAATTCGGAACAAGCTATAAAAGTCTTTATGTTTTAAGACAGCTTTATGCAAATCCTGATGGTGTCACGCAGATAGAGATATGCCAGGATTCGTCCTGTATTACCAAACAGACCGTAAGTGCTGTAATAAAAAGATATATTGAAAAAAACTACGTATATGTTGAAGAGATGAGTTCGGACCGAAGAAATAAGCTTGTAAAACTAACTTCCAAAGGATTTGCATATGCCGAGAAAATACTTCAGCCGGTTATCGATGCTGAACAGAGAAGTATGGAATGTTTTGATGAAAATGAACAGAAACTGTTTATTAAGATGTGTACAGAGTATGCTGAAAATCTAAAAAGTGCTCTTGG
>JAUNJJ010000193.1 GCA_030533325.1 Oscillospiraceae bacterium | reverse complement strand
ATACTGTTAAGAAAGCTGTAAATACGGTAAAAACGGTTGTAACTGCGGCAAAGCCAGTTGTTAAGCGATCAGTTAAAACAGCGGCAGCAGTGACAGTAAATATTACAGTCAGAAAAGCGATTGAACCAGTAGTTTCTACGTTAAAGTCAGCACAAGCTAAGACAGAAAATAAACGACAGGTTTATCAGGAAAAAGTTAATAACTATGCACTAAAAGGTACGGTCGAAAAAGCAATTGCCGGATTTGATCAGGGATTAATTGATAGAATAGACAGTGCTGTCAATGGTGTTTATCAGTTATATAATCATCCTTTAGAAACAATCAGCGATGTCTTTGGAAGTACTCTTGAAAACTTCAGTTATGAATCACGAATAAACAGAAATAAAGCGTTTGGTCAGAATTATGCCGATGCTAATAAATCCGGATATACTGGTATAAGTGCAGTAACATATAATATGGGACGGGAATTTCCTGAATTCGCCCTTACTGTTGCAGCGGGAATGAAAGGCTCTCCTCAGGCTGGAAAAGGTACTAAACCGCCAACCGGAGGAAACAGTATACGCAATGCTTTTAATTCTCCATTTAACGGTTCACCGCAGCTTGCGGGAGCAAACGGAATTGTGATATCAGGCGCTGCAGTTCCGGCGGAGGCAAGTATTGCATCGTCGGCTGTTTCAGGTGCTGCAGGAGTAAGAGTAGGTGCAGCAGCAATTGCAGGGCAGGGCATTTATTACAGTAGTAATGGTTCGAATCAGTCATCTGGTGGAGGAGCTTCACAGGGAAGTTCAGAATCCAGCGGAAGTACCGTTGAAAAAATCGCTCCAAATCCAAATGGTAAAAAAGGTGGTGCTTCTCATCAAAATAAAATAAAAGAGATTGCAACAGATATTGAAGAAAGAGGATTTACACCAGAGTTTGAATATAGATATGATACATCAGGAGGATTTAAAAATAACAGATATGCAGATGTTGTTGGTCTTGATAGTCAGGGTAGAGTTGCTGAAATACATCAAGTAGGAAGAAGTACCAAAAAATATGGTGCACCAGTATCTAGAGAGAAAAAGGCAATTAGGGATATCAGAGCATCAAATGATTATAATGGAGCAAGAATAAAATTTCATCCATATGATAAGTGAGAGGAGTAAGTTTGAAAAAGAGTAAGCCATGTTCCCCAACTTAAAATAGGGTATAGCAAAGCATACTATCAAAAGAAAGTCTAAATAACAATATATAGAATAATTGATTCTATTCTATGCAGTATTAGGAGCTATCTCGTCTTTGAAGACATATCCTCTTTTACGAAGAAGTATCAGGTCCTTTGATTTAGTAATAATAACAGAGTGTTCAGTAACTTTGTCTTCGAGATAGCCATAAGGAGAATAAGGCTCAAGCTTTGAAAGTAAGTTTCAGATAGCGGTCTAAACATATGACAAATACCAACAATAGACTTTTTATGGTCTCTGTGAGCTTTGATTCTGTGGTAACTGGATTTGAATTTAGGATGCTTGTAGCTGTGATGAATAAACGGTTTAATATCGATAGTTTCGCTTGGATGAAATCAGATCTGCTTAATGATGGAACGTGAGGATTTACTGAATATGTCGGAAAATACATCATCAAGTTTTAGATTTGAAACAGTCATGCAGTTGAAAATATGATTTTTCTCGCCAGTAATCAAGTTAGTAAGCTTGACTCTGTACCTCATTAGGTATCGAAGCTCACGGATAGGCAAAGGTGGGATAAAACTCGGCTTGATTATATTGCACATAAAAAGATCACAAATCCATCTGACGTCTTTGCAATCAGTTTTATTACCTTTCTGTGATTTAGTGTATTTAGGATGTTCAAGGGTCATAAAGCAGGTCTTTTCAATGACATTGAAAACAGGGATTCAGTATTTAGTCCGTGGATTCCATACAGATGGAAATGCAGGAATACTTGGCGAGCTATTCAGATAACTCTCTTTTAGTTCTCTGTAAAAAAAGAGAAGTGAGCTTCCTTGTATTCTGTACGCCCGTTTGTATTAGTGATTCCTATACAAGCACAAATTCATGTTTTGTGTACATCAATTCCGTAACAGTTAAATATAAAAATTTTAAAGGGTATAAACATCATTCTAATAAAAAATTATAGTGAACGCATAAATAAATTTGATTTTGATTTGCTATAATAAATTATTTATAAAAGCAAATCTGTAGCCCGATATTCTGTAATTCAAAAACTTTACTGCGTTCGCTATAAGAATAGAGTTTCAGTGACTGACTATCTTTCAAAAGCGAGTCGATTTGAAAGAAATAAGTTTATGGGCTGTTTGTATGCGTCAATCGTTTATACCTTAAAGGGTAGTCTAATCATAAATATGCGGGGACACCGCTACGTAGCCCTGCCACTTATCTCTACGTAATTTGTAGTGTACAAAGCTCTATTCTCTATTTTAACACAAAGAAACTATTAGCGAAAGCGTTTCGGAGATTTTCATAACTCCGTTGGTGCCTTTCGCAGAAAGGCGGTTTATAAAATGGGTAAGCAAATCAATTTTTTTATAGATAGAGAAACAGAAGAAAGATTTTTAATTTATATTAGGAAAAATGGTGTTGCTATCTTTGAAGGAAACAATAACAATCCTCAAGTAGTTGACGAGTTGCCTGTTCCGTTTTCGGGAAAAGGGTGTTTTAAAATTTATTTATATAAAACAAATAATGGTGATTTAAAATTAAAAAAGTTATCTACAGGAAGAGAATGTATCGATAGTATAGAGTCACCAGTAATAGAGTTTAGCCGAACCATTATTAGAGAGGATACAAAAGAAGTTACAAAAGGAAGATTGTGGGTTGAGACAAAGTATTATAATGATAACGGAGAGCTAGTTATAAAAAATGGTATGTTAGAGGAATGGTATAAAGACTTATGCAAGTGGATAAAGAAGAATGCACCAAGAATAGAAGTAAGTAACAACGGAAAAAATCATAATGTGTATATAACAAAACAAGTACTCCAACTCTTAGAGCAAGGGTATAAATTAGTATAATTTTATCTATATGCGTAATTGAATGAAGGCGGTCAATTGCTTATACTGTGATTGATCGTCTTTTGATTTTGGTTTTGCAAAAAAAATATAAATCCAAGATTGACACTTCAACCCAAACCTATTATACTTATGAGTATGACAAAGTAATATTAAACTATTTCAGGGAAGATCCACTCAGACATAATGCTATAGGCAGTGCTGCCGGATATTACAGAGATATTGCACAGGCAAGCAGTGTGGGTGACTGGGATACTGTACAATACAAGTTAGGAAGCGGATTAATTAACTTAGCCGGATTTGCTGCTGTTGGGGGAAAGACTGAAAGTGCTGTTAAGGCAAAGTACCCTAATGGAATAAATCTAACTGCTTCTGGCCGAAAGGTGGTAATGGCAGATACGGGTGCAGGGATTAGTGTTCCTGTTATTACATCTGTTTCGAAGGCTTTACCTGTTCCGGCTATGGGAGTTGCCGGTGCTGCAGGAGTAGCAAAAGCGACAGCGGCTGGACAAGTCGTTTATAGCGTTAGTGGTGGATCTAATCAGTCGTCTGGTGGAGGTGCTTCAAATACAAAACATGAAATGATTTCACCTTATGATTTAGAACCTACACATAATCAAACAAAAAGCAGGAGACAAATGGATAAGTTTGTGAAAGATGTTCAAAAAGATGGTGAAATACGGGAGCCACTAAAATATGTAGAACATAATGGAAAGAAGTATGTTGTTGATGGACATCACAGACTCATTGCTGCTAAAAAATTAGGTATCAAAAATATTCCAGTAGAAAAGGTAAATCTTCCTTACGGCGGGTATAAAACAGTGGATGATTTAAGATTTGATTATTATTAATTATGGAGAAACAAATATGGCGTTGTGGCAAGTGAATTTTAATATAGTAGAAAAAAACAGGGAAATAGATGATGACATTCTTTTGTGGAAAAGAGATGTTTTAAAAGAAGCGAAAAAAATAACTTTTCTTGAAGATAATAGCTGGTCTGATTCAATAATACAGTACGGCAAAAGTGACTTAACGTGCATAGAGATATGTTTGGATGATAATAGAAAACATGTCGAAGAAATTTCTGTTAGAGTAGATTTGAGAGAACCAGACGCTAGTTTAATTATCAACATACTGAAATATATAAATCAGTTAGAAGCCGTTATATACTATGATGGAAAAATATATAGTCCGGATATCACATCTATGATGGAGATTTTGAGTAATTCCAGAGCATTCAAATTTTGTAAATCTCCGTATGAATATATTGAAAATATGATTCATGAATCTAATGATATCTAATTTTGCCCGTATTGATTTGGTGCATCGAAATTATTTGCAAAGGATAAAAAAGGATAAATAGGTGCAGTAATATAAAAAAGGTTAGCTTTTACTAAATGACAACATAAGGAAATATTTACGATATACAGTAGAGTTGCTGATTTATGTTGTAGAACCAGATATACGGAAACAACTCCCGGAGAACTAGAGTTCCCGGGGGGTGTTTCGTTTGGCAATATTTCTGAAAAACATACGTAAAATCAGAAGGTATTGACACATCATCCAAAACCCATTATACTTATGAGTATGACAAAGTAGTA
>JAUNJJ010000192.1 GCA_030533325.1 Oscillospiraceae bacterium | reverse complement strand
AAATGATTTGTCTTTAATAGAGTCATTAGTATGGGAAAACAAAGAAGTCATCATTGAAAGATGGCATAATTACTTCAATAAATAAACAGGAGGACGGAACAATGAGAAGATTTTATGTTGTTAGAGCATGGACTGATGAAACCTGTCTTTGGGTTGAAACCAAAGATGGGCAAAGAGTGTGTACACCATTTTCGAAATGGAAGCGTTTGGAAAGCGCCACAAAAGACCAACGTAATGATTTTGTTCTTGGTTACACAGGCATACACTGGCCAAGTATAGATGAAGATCTTGGATATGAAGGTCTTTTTGTGGATGCAGGATTATGCGAGGTAACTCCAGAGGAATGTAGTGTGGTTTGTGAGCCTTTACTGTCATAGATTAATAAATACATTTTTTTTGCATATAATCGCAAAAATCTCCCGAATTGTTAGGTAGTTCGATATATTTTTTATACCTTTGCAAACATAATCCATTGGAAAGATAGAGTAGCACCGTAATCGGGTTAGCAAATCTTTCTGGTGGATTATTTTTATAACCTGCTTTTATTGTATTACTAGATAAAGATTACCATAGTACCAATAGTGTCGAAGATTAGTTTCTAAATGTTATACTCATTTGGGTGTAAAAAACGTTAATTTTTGGCTGTAGTTATATGAAGTAATAATGATATTTATTATCTTTGTAGTCAAAATCGGAATAATTAACGTAAAGTTTAGATATAATGAAAGAAATATCAAAAACACAATGGAATCGCTATAAAAACAGCGATGAGGGTAAAAAGGCTATTGAGCTTTTTGGGAGTATGTTGTCACCTGATACCACCTATGATGATATGTATGAATTAGCCAGAAAATATGATCCGGCTTTCTTTGCTAATTTGGGAAAGAAAGATAGAGAAAATATTATGTTTGTTTTAGGTGAATTTGAAAAGGTGATTTGTCAGAAGCATGTGGAGTCTCCTGAAGATTACGAGGCTTTATATTTGGATATACTTGAATGTTTAGCTCAACCAACAGAGGATGAGATTATCAAATTGGATGACTTGCCTCAAAGTAGTTTCAAATATTTATTATCTGACAATTTATTTTTGTCTATCATATTATATGTTTATTATCCAGAGTTCTTTATGCCTTACTTATTCGTAATGCAATTCCTTTATTTAAAAAGGTTTGCGGAAAAGTATGACATTGAACTTCCACCAATTCCAAAGAGATCAGATTATTTAGGTAGATGTAAGTATTATTTGGAATTATGCAAGATTTTTGTTGATTTTTCAAATATAAACTCATTGAGGGCTCATGAGTTGTGCGCATATATTTATGATTATGAATTACCCGTAATTAAAGAAGAACTCGAAAATGAAGATAAATCTGAAATGCCAGAATATCCTCGTCAAGCGTGGATTCTGGTTGGTAATTATGGGGAAGCGGAAAAAGATATGAAATACGGTTTTTGGCAAGCTAATGAGTTTACTGAAAAAGGTGATCTTATGTTGTTTTATGAGAAATCGCCGGTAAAAAAAATGAATGCAATATGGATAGCTCAAGAAAAAGGAATAGTTGATCCTTTCTTCTTCTATTACTCAAATACCTATATTGGTAATAAGATTTCAATACCAGATAATCAGGCTATCTCATTTGCGGATTTTAAGAATAGTGAGTATTTTAAGAATCGCGACAAGAAAGGTAATTTTGTTAGCAAGAACTTCCAGGATGTAAGTGGATGGCCAGTTACAACCGATGACTACAAGGAGATAAAGCGTATGCTTAATGAAAAGGGCTTTGATGTTGGTGTACTTCCATGTCTATACGAACCAACAAAGATTGGTGATTTTCAAATAGAGTTGGAAAATGACGTATCTGAAAAACTACTTATTCCTCTTCTTGAACAAATGGGTTGGAAAAATTACATTGATTTCAAGCGCGAAGTGGAATTCCATGCTGGTCGTGGTAAGACTGGTTTCTCTTCAGACAAACGCCCAGATTTTTGTTTGCATATCTCAGAAAAGAATGGAGACATAGAGGCAAGAGTCATCATTGAGGTGAAAAAGTATTTGAAGAACGACAAGGAAATTCATGATAATTTCATTCAAGGCCGTTCGTATGCAAAATGGGGTAATGCTCAAACCCTTGTACTTTGTGATGAAAAGAAAATCCTTGTTTATCAACGAGATAACAACTACTCATTTACTGAGAACAAATTCATTAAGTTTAGTTGGAATGACATGGAAACTAATGAAAAGTATAATGAGTTGAAAAAACTCCTATTATGAGACTTGGGGTTGTTGGTAGAAATTAATAGTTATAGAAATGTTGAATAGAATGCAACGCCTTAAAAGGCTTGACGATATGCTCAGATGTCATTCTGGTTTTACCATAATGGAATTAATGGCAAGGCTTGATGTCGGTGAAAGAACAATACGTAAGGACTTGGAATTTATCCAAGGACCTCCATATAATGCTGTATTGTGGAATGAGTATCGTGGCAAAGAACGTTTGTATAGATACAAGGATATTGATTACTCGATTCCCTTATTTGAAAAGTCAGAAGGATTTAGAGAGAAAATCTCTGAAATTATTAATGTTATTGACCCTTTATCAGATATCCCACAGTATAGTTGGCTTAAATCATGTCTTATGTCCATAGAGCAAAATGGAACAACGAGTATAGCTAATACAATGTCGTTTGATAATAATGCGTTTCTTGAGGGTATAGAACATATAAAGATACTCGTTGATGCCATTACAAATAAATATCCAGTAAAAATGGTGTACAAACCATTCAATATGGATAAAAGGACAATATATGTACATCCATATCATCTCAAACAATATAATACCAGATGGTTTCTGATAGGACGCCCAGATGGATTCGAAGTCATACACAATTATGCTTTAGATAGAATTGTTTCAATTGCTCATCTTTCAAAGCCATATATAGAGACTGATATCGATTTTGAAGAGTATTTTGATGATGTAATAGGTGTGTCGGTTAATAGCTTACCTATTGAAACAATAGAGTTAATGGTGGATAAAAGACGATATCCTTATGTGCGTACAAAACCTCTGCACTGGTCTCAAAAGCATTTAAGAGAACGTGATACGGATGATATGGTATGCATAACTATCTCAGTGAAACCCAACAATGAGTTGTATTCTACAATTCTGTCTTTTGGGTCGGATATGGTAGTTGTATCTCCAGAAACTGTAAAACAAGAAATGTTGAAACGTGTTAGCACATTGATGAACTTATATAAATAATTCCAGAATATGAAAAATAACAAGACCTATATTATGTGGTTAGAAGAGGACACATTCATTGTTGACGAATTTAAGCAAAAAGCATTGGATAATATGTTGTCGCTTGTGCAATATACTTGCTGGGATGATGCATATAAGGAATTGAATAGCAATATACGTAAATGGGGGGCAATCATTATTAATCCCTTATGCAAGTTAGGAAGAGGAGACAGGCCCAATCCGTCAAAATTATTGCCGCAAGTATTTTGTGATATAATGTCTCTCAATTCTAAATTCGAAGTAATAATACCTTGGTATATATTTACGGATTTGGATGGCAGTCGTTTTGAGGATATGGTAGTAAGTAATCGTAAGATATTTGATGCAACTTGGGAAAAACCATATTATAATATGTATGAAGATGCTGATAATATGTTTAGGAGAATTAAGAATCAAACTTCAAGTGTTGAGCGTACTAAGATTAGACAAGGGGTGCATAAAGACTTTTTTGATTCCTTATCTGCATTGACAAATTTTGGGTTTTCGATGGATGATGTAGTATCAATGGAAGATATATTAATATCACTATATGATGGAAAAGAAAGCAATAGATGTAATTTTGTCAATTTGAGAAAGATAATTGAAGGTCTTTTTAAGTCAATGATTCATTTTAATATCTTGCCTGCAAGTTTGACCAATTCTTCAGGAGAGTTGAATACAACAGCATGTGCATTATTTTTAATTAATGGAAGCTGTACAAATGGTGATTATAGGTATCATCGTGATGAAAAGTTTTTAGATGATGTTTCTGTTAGTAATCTATATCAAATATTGAAGATTTGTCATGGATGTGCTCATTCTACCAGTATTAATGAGAAAACAAAGAAAATTGATACCAATTTGTATTTGGAAACCACAAAGACAAACAATCTGCTTCATGCCTGTGCATTGATGCTTGTGGATATCATCTTATTGTATTTTCGAACATTACAAACTAAGGGAAGGGAAAACTTGAATTTTTATTCAGTAATTAAAGTGTGAACAAAACGTGCAGAGATATAAGAAAAACATGTCGTACCTTTGCAAACGAAAACAGAAAGTTTAAATTCTAAAATGAAATAATATGAAAGTAGAAGAAGTTTCAATTAATCAAGTGTTCCTGTCAAACAGGACAATCAAAATTCCCTATTTCCAGCGTCCATACGTATGGAATATTTCTAATTGGGAAAAGTTCTATAACGATATTGCAGAAATTGCAATGGAAGTGAATGATGGTGAAGAGCCTGAGACTTACTTTATGGGATCAATTATTCTTAAAAGGGGCAAATTCGCTGGTGGTCAACATTTGGACGTAATTGATGGGCAGCAGCGTTTGTCTACCCTCAAATCCGCAACCACCCTCAAAAAATGATATAGAACTGAAAGAAAAAATA
>JAUNJJ010000191.1 GCA_030533325.1 Oscillospiraceae bacterium | reverse complement strand
GCAGTAACTGCGTACACAAGGAAGAATTTATTGAAACGTTTATCAATATTCAACAACTTTATACACAGCTGAACGAATAGCTGTGGAAAAGTATCTTGAAAATCGAAAAATTTATCAAAAATCTTTTTACGGGATAACTGTACATTTTTGTACTGTATTATTATGGTAAATGTCCTAAGTTTGATTTCTGAAATTCGGTTTTTTGAAAATCAGGAATTATTTACGGCATTCTGATGCTTGGTGAATAATTCGGGATAAAGCTTTACTTAGTCGACGGAATCTTGATTCCAAATTCCTCTAAATCATTTTTACTAGCTGGTATCCATTCCGCTATCCCATCACTCCATTTGTTTCCGTCCATATATTCACACCATCCGCAATTCTCACACTCCAAAACTAATTTTCGCTCTTTTTCTGTTTGAGCTATTACATATCTTAATTCATTATATCGGCAAATCGGACAATCTTTCCCTGACGAAATTGTAACCATATTCCAAAGATTATCTCCAATTATCATAGCAAGAGTATCTACCTTGTCATGTTTAATTTTTCCGACTCTCTCAGCTTCCATGCTTAATATTATCTCTGGATTATCAATAATATAAATCTTTGGGTCAAGCTTTAGCAATACATCTAATTTGTTGTTTTTAAGAATGTTTTCATTAAAATATTTTTTATTCTGCTTTATCCAATTAACTATCGCAGAATAATAACTACAATAATCATGCGTCACCTCTGGTTTTTTTAAAAGTTCAATAAACTCTTCATTCAATTTCGTTATTATATATTTCCTCAAAACATTTTCCTCCATCATTTGCCTGGAACCGGATAAGTTGTTATTAAATTACCAGCTTTATCGGTAAAGATATCAATATAAGTTGTTTCTTTGCCACCAAACTTTAATGCTGTATTTGCCCAACCGCAGCACCTGCCACTACTCCCGATGCACTCGCAACAGCCGTTGATGCAACACTTATTTCTTCCGGCACTGCACCTGCTATTACCATTCCATTTGTACCGACGAGTGCTGGCGTTCCGTCAAACATAGAATTCAAAGAATTACGTACACTGCTTCCTATACCACTACCGGATGAAACCTTTCCTGGAACGGTGCCCTTAGTAACTTTTGCACCTGGTACAACAGCTGCTGTATTAAAAAATCCCTGTCCCAATTTATATGATACTGTGTTCCAGTCCTGTTCCTTGATTGACTTTGATACATCAGAACAATACTGTCGGACAGCACCAACCGGATTATTTTTCAATGGATCAGAACAGAAATAACATACAGATTCCATGGCTGTACCCAGCGGATCATCACAAAGATTATATAAGGCGGAAACCATATTGTCGGCACTATCGATTACACCCTGATAAAATGTGCCAACCATTTTCTGGGCTGAACCGCTTTTCTTGTAATTGTTCAGTTTTGTCTGATAGCTTTCCCTGCTGTTTTGCGTTGAATTCTGTACTGCCTTTATGACTGGCGCTAATCCTGTATTAAGAGTCTGCTTTGATACTAATTTTGCAGTTGCCACCGCATTATTTTTTACAGCATTAACTATCGGCTTTGCCGCAGTTACAACCGTTTTTACCGTATTTACAGCTTTCTTAACAGTATTTCCAATACTCTTTATTATACTCTTTATCGAATGCCCTGTCGGATCATAATATGATATCGGATTGTTATGACCATATGTATACAGATTAAGACTTAACGGATCAAGTATATTTCCGCTGTATGTGTCTTCCTGTATAAATCTTGCTGTTTCAGGATCGTAGAATCTTGCATTCAGGTAATACAGTCCGGTTTCTCCGTCGTAGAAGTATCCGGCATATTTGATGTTGTTCTTTTAGTTGATGAAACCGTCCTTGTTGGTGTCAGCTGGGAAATTTACAGTTTCAGGATAAAGTACTGAGAACTTCAGAAGATTTGCATCAGTCATATTGACTGAGCCATCTCCGTTTACACCTGAAACTTGCTGTCCCAGATATGCTTCACTGACTGACCGTTAACAGTTTTTCGAACCCGAAGTCCTTCAATATTATAGGCATATGATGCTGATGTTGTTCCGTCAGTATATCTGATAAGCTGGTTCAGTCCGTCATAACTAAAGTTTTCCGTTTTGGATGAAGTGGTTTTGCTTAACTGATTTCCGTTTTTGCTCTTTCTCTTGCTGAATTAAAGATATTTAAAATTTCTGTATTATCCGATGCTTCAACTAAATCACATTCATAAGAATCATATTTTAATACTTTTTCATCAACTATAAAATACTCTTCGTAACAGCTTATCTTCATCTTATTATAATTTATCTCTTTATTTTCAAATTCCTGTTTATATATTACAACATAAACCTTTGATTCGTCAACAATAAAATACTCGTATCCCGTATATAAAGAATCGTCAAATTCGGCAATACGTAACAAAAATAATTTTGAATCAATATAGAGCGCATTTATATCATTTTGAGATTCAAAATAGTTTAAGTGGTAATAATTATAGAAATTAGGCATATCCACATGAAAATAATCACCATAAATTTCAAATTTTTCACCGGTGAAAAATTTCTTAAAACACAACCTTTTTAATTCGTTGAACTGGGCTAATTTATTATTGTCCATTGAAATTTTACAATCATTTTCTATATAAGACAGTTTTTTATCACCCAGAAATTCCTGTTTATCCTGTTCAAAATAATCTGCCAGATATAAATTGTCTGATTTTATTAATTCACAGGTTTCATCGTTATACTGCAACAACTCTTCATCGACCAGAAAATACTCCTGATATGATTCTTCTCGCGGCAAAGGCCATTGATAGTTAACTCTTTCTATTATATATGTTAAATGCGGATTAACAAAAAAGTATGTAATAAAGTTAGATTTGCTTTCTCCATATATTTCTGATGTCATGGCTACAATTGAATTATCATAAAAATATCCTATTATGTAACTTCCGTTTGTTCCTCTTTCAGTTTTAGTATCAATGTAACTGCAGCTAAAATCATGATTATTACTAAAAAAAAACCGGAAATAATTCTCTGTCTCTTTCACAATATCTTCATACGATATTTTTACGTCAGCTGTAACATCAACGTTAGTTACCTCTGAGAAAGTAGTATTCAATGTTGTCGTATTTAGTTGTGCAGGTAAAGTTTCTTCTTTTATATCCGCATAATCATCAGAGCATATATTTTCCTTTATTTTGGGTGAGTTACAAGCTATACTGCAAACTAATAATAAGGATATTATCACAAATAATAAATGTTTTTTCATTATTTCTCCTGTTTCTACCATATTACTGTATAAAATCATACGAACGATTAGGGAATATAATCCCTAACCATTCATAATCTATTTATTTGTAATTAAAATTACATCTTTTATACAATATTCTAAACTCTATATATTAATTTTATTCTGGAAGATAAAAATGAGGATTATCTTGAAAACTGTTTCCCCATAATAGACCAGAACTCTGACCAATCGGACCAATTTCATACCAACGTGGATCATTAGGGTCATATATACCATAATCACAAATTTTCCAATGAAATTCCATAGTATCTCCTGGCCATACATCTTTATATACATCGTCCCAAAATTCAACGTCAACTGCTAGACCTTTAGTATTCTTACCGTTTATTACACCATCACTAAATTTTTTCTCATCATCATTTGTTCTTAGTCCCCATGAGATAAATAGCCCGTGATTCGACTCATTCGCATTTATCAAAAAGATCTAACTAATGGTTGCATTTTAGGTTTTAATTTTTTTATCATTGACTCATTATTTGAAACAACACTACTTGGAACTATCCATGAAATATTCAGTTTATCTAAAGGTAGCTGCAACCATTCCTTGTAATATTCTGATTCACCTTTTGCTTCGATTGCAGTTACAACTTTGCTACGATAAGTCGCGTCACTTTGACTGTTAACGCGAGCCGGAGCATTAAGTATTTGTTTAAACTTATTGTCCCAATCAGTATAAAATTTAGCATCGCCAGCACTGTTGCCCTTATGAGTTGGTCTTGGATTAATAAATAGGCACACCATCCACCCAAAGCAGCAATATGATAAAAATCCAAAATAAAAGGCTTATTACTCAAAGATACAAATAAACTTTAGGATATCTCACCAGATTTTTCTCTGGAGTCTCCATTTTACCAAAGTTAATTATAGCCACAACCACTACGATAACTATAATATCAGTAATCATATTATTATTTCTCCTTAATTTCGGTATCCGGATAAAGCCATTCCTAGATGTTACTGATTTTATTTACGGAAAATCTACGAAAACAGACCTTAAATTTCAAAGCGTTATCACTCCTCAAGCCTCTTCTGAACCCTCCTGCTACTGTCGCTGCACCCACTGCTGACACAGCAAGCTAACCTTTATATTTAAACTGATTTCATATTTTTTGATAACGAAAAATACTGTTTGTATTAACCATTTCCATAAATAGTTCAGTGTTTTCCTGATTAAGAGTATCTATGCCATACTTTTTTCCGAACGAATTGTCCTGATCGCAAAAATACAATTTATAATCAAAGATATACTAACTGCTATCATAAACAACTTGAAAACACTCATTTTATTTACTTCTCAAAACATATAGTTTATTTGAACCAGTCTGCCAGAAGTACCCAAATATCACCTCGTCATACTTATAAGTATAATGGGTTTGAACTGACGTGTCAACACCTTAGTTTTCCTTAACCCTGATCTGTTTCCGAAACCATCATAACTTTATTATGTTTCTGTATAATCCCG
>JAUNJJ010000054.1 GCA_030533325.1 Oscillospiraceae bacterium | reverse complement strand
CAATAATAACATCGACATATCAGATGATATTTTTGTTGCCGGTGACTCAGAATATGCTGCTTTTTTCTGGTTCTCAGATGCGAAAAAATCAGGAAATGACATCGTTTTTAACTCTGTAAAAGAAGACGGTGACGTTGTTGAAATGAAATTCAAAATCAAAAGCGGTGCCAAAAAGGGCAAATACGAAATAAAAAGCATCAGCGAAAGCGGTCATGATTCTGCATTCTGCGGTGCGGACGCAAAAGGATTTGATGTCACATACTGTCCCGGATATATCGGAGTCGGAACAGAAGTTTCTGATACAGTTGTCCCTGACGGGAATGTTGCATTTGTAATTTCAAGTGCATCAGGTCAGCAGGGTGATACAGTAACAATCACTGGTTCAGTTAAAAATCTTGGTTCAAATGAACTTGCTGCATTCAATACATATATAGCATATGATCATGATGCACTGGAACTTGTTTCTCTTAATCGTACCGGTACTATTGCATCCAGCGGAGACTTTGCATCAAATGTAAAAAACGCTGAATAAAACACCTTAAAACAGAGTCTGTTGTCAGTACAGACTCTGTTTTTTATTTTATAAATGATATACAGAAACCATAAAATGTTCTTTAAAATACATCAAATTAAAAATATTACATAGAATTCTATTAATTTTATTATTATTTTTTTTCGCAGGTCGGACAACTTTTTTTAAAAAGCACTTGAAATTATTTCTGTTTTGATATAGAATATATATATACACTTTTTTATAACATTATTTATGGAGGTATTTTAACTATGTCAGTTAAAGTTGCAATCAATGGTTTTGGACGTATTGGACGTCTTGCTTTCAGACAGATGTTTGACGCAGAAGGATATGAGGTAGTTGCTATCAACGACCTTACAAAGCCTTCAATGCTCGCTCACCTTCTCAAGTACGATACTGCTCAGGGCGGTTACTGCGGCAAGATTGGTGAAGGCAAGCACACAGTTTCTGCTGATGACGAAGCTGGTACAATCACTGTTGACGGTAAGACACTCACAATCTACGCTAAGGCTAATGCTGCAGAACTCCCTTGGGGCGAAATCGGTGTAGACGTTGTTCTCGAATGTACAGGTTTCTACTGCTCAAAGGAAAAGTCACAGGCTCACATCGATGCTGGTGCTAAGAAGGTTGTTATCTCAGCTCCTGCAGGCAACGATCTTAAGACAATCGTTTACAGCGTAAACGAAAAGACTCTTACAAGCGATGACAAGATTATTTCAGCTGCTTCATGCACAACAAACTGCCTCGCTCCTATGGCTAACGCTCTTAACAAGTATGCTCCAATCCAGAGCGGTATCATGAGCACAATTCACGCTTACACAGGCGATCAGATGATTCTCGACGGTCCACACAGAAAGGGCGACCTTAGAAGAGCAAGAGCTGGTGCTGCTAATATCGTACCTAACTCAACAGGTGCTGCTAAGGCAATCGGTCTCGTAATTCCTGAACTCAACGGCAAGCTCATCGGTTCTGCACAGAGAGTTCCTGTTCCAACAGGTTCAACAACAATCCTCACAGCTGTTGTTAAGGGTTCTGATGTAACTGTTGACGGAATCAATGCTGCTATGAAGGCTGCTGCTTCAGAATCATTCGGTTACAACGAAGATCAGATCGTTTCTTCAGACGTTATCGGTATGAAGTACGGCTCACTCTTCGATGCTACACAGACAATGGTTTCTAAGATTTCTGACGATCTCTATGAAGTTCAGGTTGTTTCATGGTATGACAACGAAAACTCATACACAAGCCAGATGGTTAGAACAATCAAGTACTTTGCTGAATTAGGCTAATCCGGTACTTTATTTGAATCTCACAGGGGATCAGCACTGCTGGTCCCCTGTTTATTTGTGTGTTCATAAATACATAATCCTGCACCTCCATACAGTGTTTACCTTTTTTCATTAAATCATACAAATAAATCCGTCTTTTTATTACTTGTATTTGGCACTGAAATGATTTATAATTTTATTAATATTGCCTTGCACATCCGTTCCCTACGGTCACTCCGTGCATATCGGCTAATGGTGAACGAAAAAATATTTTTTTCGTTCACTATAATTGATATTTTTTTGAAGTGAAAGGTTGGTCATTAATGAAAAAAATCGGTTTTGATAACGATAAATATTTAAAAATGCAATCAGAACATATCAGAGAGCGTATTTCAAAATTCGGAGACAAACTTTACCTTGAATTCGGAGGCAAACTCTTTGATGACTATCATGCATCACGTGTTCTTCCGGGTTTCAAACCTGACAGTAAACTCCAGATGCTCCTCCAGCTTAAGGACGAAGCTGAGATTGTTATTGTAATCAATGCCGGAGATATAGAGAAAAATAAAATCAGAGGCGACCTCGGTATAACATATGACAAGGACGTAATCAGACTTTTCCATACATTCACAAAGATTGGTCTTTATGTAAGCAGTGTGGTTCTTACACAGTATGAAGGTCAGAGCTCAGCTGATGCTTTTCAGAAGAGACTTGAAGCTCTTGGCATAAAGGTTTACCATCACTATCATATCAAGGGATACCCTTCAAATATTCCTTATATTATGAGCGATGAAGGATTCGGAAAAAATGACTATATCGAAACTTCACGCCGTCTTGTAGTAATTACTGCCCCTGGTCCGGGAAGCGGAAAGATGGCAACCTGCCTTTCACAGCTCTACCATGAAAATATACGCGGCAGAAGAGCAGGATATGCCAAGTTTGAAACATTTCCTATCTGGAACATTCCTCTCAGACACCCTGTAAACATCGCTTACGAAGCCGCAACATCAGACCTTAACGATGTAAACATGATTGATCCTTTCCACCTTGAAGCATACGGCAAAACAACTGTAAACTATAACAGAGACATTGAGGTTTTCCCTGTACTTAATGCTATGTTTGAAACGATTCTCGGTGAATCTCCGTACAAGTCTCCTACAGACATGGGGGTAAACATGGCCGGAAACTGTATTTTCGACGATGAAGCAGTCAGCGAAGCTTCAAAGGAAGAGATAATCAGGAGATACTATGTTGCACTCTGCGGGCGCAGAAAAGGTACGGTGCCTGATGATGAGATTCTTAAGCTGGAGCTTCTTATGAAACAGGCCGGAGTATCTGTATCAGACAGAAAGGCTGCCGCTGCTGCGCTTGCAAAGGAAGAGGAAACAGGTGATGCTGCTGCTGCACTGGAGCTTCCTGACGGAACAATAATCACAGGTAAAACAACGAACCTTCTTGGTGCTTCATCTGCACTTCTGCTCAATGCTCTTAAGTACTTCGGAAATATACCTGATGATATACTTCTTATGTCACCTGAAGTTATTGAGCCGATACAGAATCTTAAGGTTCAGCATTTCGGAAACAATAATCCATGTCTTCATACTGATGAGACTCTTATTGCTCTTTCTATATGTGCAGCTACAGATGAAAATGCAAAGAAGGCTGCGGATCAGATTGACAAATTAAGAGGATGTGAGGTTCATTCGACGGTTATTCTCTCTTCACAGGATGAGATGACATTTAAACGTTTAGGTGTGAATCTTACATGTGAGCCAAAATTCAGCAACGAAATTTAATACAAAAACCCAGTATCAAAAACTAAGATACTGGGTTTAATTTTTTATAATCAATCAGAAAAATCGAAGACTGCTCTTCCGTTTTCAAGTTTTAAATACGCTGAGAATGGTTTGCCGTTTTTGGATATAAAATTATTTATCTTGGCAGTACGGCCTTCGGAGAGGAGGAGGCGGACGTTGGAGAGAGAGATTACGCGCTGACATATTACGCCGCTCACTGCAAATTTACAGCCTTCACGGTAACCGCTGCAGCCATAACCGAATTTTGTACGCCTTACTTCCCGACCGCAGAGAGGACATTTTCCTGCAGTATCACCGATGAAGCCGTCATCGGCATCTTCCGATATCATCTGTGAACCTGAAAATACTTCTTCTATCTCACGGCGGGCAAGCATGGTGCTGTCTTCCACCCTTATCTCACCACGGTAAACTTTTTTGAGTGAACGTCCGAGCTCTGCAGTCTTGTATTTGTCCATGCCGATATGCATTCTTGAAAGTGCTTCAACAAGAAATATCCCGTCAGGAAGAATTGTGTACACATCTTTCTTAAGCAGGATATATCCGCTCTTTCTGGCATTGTCTATAATACCCGTTCTTGTTGCCTCTGTACCCAGCTCAAGTCCCTCAAAAATTGCCTTGTATTCTTCACTGTCATCGGTTCCCACTGTTTCTTCCTGCTGTTCAGTATTTTCCTTCTTCGCAGCCTTCTCCTCTCTGAAAGGATTTTTCAGGTAGTTGTTAAGGGTTTCAATCGTATAGTGTTTCGGAGGGGATGTTTCCTTTTCCGCCGGTTTAAAATCGGTATTGACTATATCGCCTTTTTTGAGGTTCGGAAGCACCTTGTCCTTCAGACTGCAGTCATCATACTTTGTCCAGCCCGGTTCCACTATAACAGTCCCCTTAAGCGTAAACTCCTCCATACCACCTACGTCAATCTTTATTTCCGTCTTGTCTGCTATACACGGTTTTGAACAGAATACAGCGGCGAATCTTCTCATTATCGTAGCATATACCTTCATCTCATCATCTGAAAGTTTACTTTTATCCGGAATTTTGTATGTAGGCGTAAGTGCTGAGTGGGATTCAATCTTGCTGTCATCAAATATGGTTTTGTTGTCCTTGAACTCCACAGGATATCCAAGCTTTGCTACACTTGAAAGTATTTTCTTAATTTTGTCCTTTTCAGCTGTTGCAAGATATTCAGAATTGGTTCTCGGATAGGTAACATATCCTTCCTCGTAGAGTTTCTGAACTATTGCAAGAGAGTCATGCATGGACATCTTGTATTTTTTACCCAGAACATTCTGGAGTTTGGTAAGGGAATAGAGTTTACCCGGATAAAGTCTGTCCTTCTTTCTCTTAACAGATGTCACCACAGCATCAGCGGCATTGTATCTGGCTGCCATCGCCTGAGCATCACTATATTTGTCCCTGTCAAATTTAAGTTTACTCTGAAGCACAACGGGCGTACCGTTCGTTTCTGCTTTGCTGATTAATGTATAGTATTTTTCCGGGACGAAGTTCTTTATCGCCATATCACGTTCATAAATGGCCTTTACAATAGGTACGATTACCCTGCCTACCCTCAGCAGTGTACCGCTCTTTAAGGTTGCATATCTTGTGAGATTCACTCCATAGAGCCAGTCAATATACATTCGTGCGAATCCCTCGTTGGCAAGGCAGTCATATTCGCTGTCGTCCTTCATCTCACAGAGAGCTCTGGTTATTGTTTCCGGTGTCTGGTCAGGCAGCCAGAGACGTTTTATCTGCTTTTGATCATTGTTCCCTGCAAGGGATTTTTCTATACAGAGCCGTACTATTATCTCCCCTTCCCTGTCAGAGTCCCCCGCATTTACAATAATGTCAGTATCATTTCTGCAGCAAAGAGCACGGATAGTTTCAAACTGTTTTTTAACTCCGTCGTCCTGTTTTCCGTTTTTATCCTTTTTCAGCTCAAATCTGTACTCTGAAGGAAAACACGGAAGATTCTTAAGTGTCCAGTGTTTTTCCCCTTCCGGTCTCGGATTGTATTCTTCTATATCGGCAAGAGTGAACAGATGTCCGAAAGCCCATGTTACGATATATCCGTTTCCCTCAAAGAAACCGTCACGTCTTGACATGCCGCCCACAGCAGATGAAATATTTCTTGCCAGACTTGGTTTTTCTGCAATAATTACCGTCATCTCATTTTTCCTTTCAGATAGTAGTACTTATATTATACATCATTTTTTCGGTTCACACAAATATTTTTTTCCACTGCTTAAACAGTCATTTCTTTACAGAATAATTAAGGAAAAATTAATGGTTTTTTTATAGAATACTCTTGATTTTTTTATAGAAATAGTTTAATATAATAATATATTATTTGGGAATACAAAGCATATTTCACAATGCTTTTAACAATTTTTAGCTAGTTCACGGGGGAAAAAATAATGAAAAAGCGTTTTTCTGTAGCACTTTTTGTCGGTCATATGGAAAGTAAATTTTCAGAAGAAATATTTCTGGGAGCCGCTCACGCCGCAGAACGTCTTGATCTTAATCTTGTAGTTTTTCCGGTCAGATTTCTTGAAGAAGAACACACAAATGACTCACTGAGCAAAAAGTATCACTACCAGTACAACTGTATGTTCTCATATGCTGAAAAACAGAGCTTCGATGCAGTTATAATCGAAACTGCTGTTATGGGACGATATGTTACCCAGAAAACTCTTTACGAAATAGTCAGCAGATTTGAAGGCACACCGGTTATAACTATATCGGAAAAGATAGGCGACTATCCCTGCGTTTCATTTGAAACAAACGGAATTGATACAGAGATTGACCATCTTGTAACCATACACGGCAGAAAACACATCGGATTTGTATCCGGACCATCTTCAAACCTTGAAGCAGTGCAGCGTCTTGAAAGATACAAAGCATCACTGAAAAGACACGGCATAGAATACAATCCGAAACTTGTTGTCGAAGGTGATTTTACCGAAAACTGTGGAGATGTTATAGACAAGCTTCTTGATGACAACGCCGGTACTGTTGATGCGATTTGTTTTGCCAATGATCTTATGGCAATTGCAGGATACAGAGAGATAAATAATCACAACCTCACCATAGGCAGGGATATCATGGTCATGGGCTTCGATGATATTCCTGAAGCGATGACTCTTAATCCTCCTCTTACAACAATAAGAGCACGCTACAGAGACCTGGGAACAAATGCAGTAAAGGCTGTAAACGAAATTCTTAACGGTGCCCCGGCAACTGACGTAACTGTTAAAACGCACCTTATTGAACGTGATTCCTGCGGCTGCAAGTCTCCTATAACCACTGACCGTGAATATCTTGAAGAGCTTACACTGAACGACCCTGACATCACGGCATTCATGAACAAGATAAATGAAATTATTTACTCATACTACAACAATACAAACTATCGCCCTAACAAACGTCTGATAAATCTTCTTCTAAAATTCTCATCACTGTTCCTGACTGAGATAAAAGAAAACAAAAATAAACTGAACTTTGCCCTTTTCACATTCAAATTTGATGTACTTCTGAATTATAAGATTCTTGATTTCATACCTGAACATAATCTGAATTTCATTTTAAGTGTGCTGTGTGACAAGGCAGTATCAATCGCTTCTGATGAAAAAAGGCGTGAAGAGATTTACAGAATATTTATGGAATTCTACAAACAGATTATCCTGTTTGAAAGTAAACAGAGTCACAGCTACGCAGACAGCATAAAGAAGAATGTCCGGTATGCAAACTCTATTATCGGAAACACTATTGACACTTCGCAAAGTGAAAACAGAGTTCCGGTAAACATTATGCAAAGTCTTCGTGCGATAAACATACGAAGCAGCTATCTGTATATCCATGAAAAACCTGTCATCTCAAAATCACGTTATGACTGGGTTCAGCCACCTTACGAAATGCTGTATTCATATCATATCGGTGACAGATTTCACTCATTTGTCAGAGGCAGAAAGGTTATGGCAGAATATCTCTTCCGGAACGAATACATGCCTGAAAACAGATTTACATTTATAGCAGCTCCCGTCTTCTGCAGTGAGGAAAACTATGGTCTGCTTCTTTACGATATTGATACTGACGACTATAACTTCTACAACTCAATCATTGCCTCCCAGCTGTCCTATGCAATAAAACTGAGAAACATGCTTAATAAACAGCGTGCTGAAGAAACAACTCTTCGTGAAAGTCTCACACAGGCAACAACTCACAATCAGAAACTGAGCAGAATATCAAAGTCTGACGAACTTACAGGTATATCCAACCGACGCGGATTTACAGAAGATGCTGAAAAAATCATAAAGGAAAATTACGGTAAATGTGCAGCCGTGGTTTTCGCTGATATGGATAATCTTAAGCAGATAAATGACTACTTTGGCCACGAGGAAGGTGACTTTGCCATCAGAAAATCTGCAGAGATATTATCCGTATGCATGAGAAGTGAAGACGTTGTTGCACGATTCGGCGGAGATGAATTCGCCGCATTTGCATTAACCGATGACGAAGCAGACTTCAGCAATATGGTACGTGAAAGAATTAATTCAGCATGTGATGAAGTAAACAGAACAAGCGGCAAACCATATATGATTCGTATAAGCACAGGGGTTCACGAATTTACCTGTTCACCTGAATCAGATATCAACACGATACTGCACGAAGCCGATAAGCTTCTGTACCAGAACAAAAAGCAAAAAATCAAAAGTGTTCTGAGAACTTCGGATTAATGTATACAGAATAACATAATTTAAGGAGGGGTTTACTGTGCTCAGCTGCAGAAACTGCGGTGCTCCGTACACCGGTGGGATAATATGTGAAAAATGCGGAACAAGATATACAGAAGAAGAACTTCGGTCATATGATAAAACAGGCTATCCGGAAAAAGAACTTCAGGATAGTTCAGCTAAAAACAACCATTCCGGATCATCCGGAGACAATCCTGCATTTATTATTGCAATCATTTTTGCAGTAGTTTCCGGGCTTGTTATCATTCCGGTTCTTATTGCTATATTTGTACCGGCAATTATAGGGTATAACGCAAAGAAACAGGCTGCCGAAGAAAGACAGGCTGCTGTTGTTCAGGAAATTGAAGAAAGCTTTGCAGACGAAGAAAAACGCGGTGTTGACAAGGTTGAATATATGAAAGAACACGGAGTCTACAGCAGCGGAAATTACGAGTGCGGCAAAGATATACCTGAAGGTGAGTACATAGTCGTTTCCTCCGGTAGTGACGGATACGGAGACTTTTATTTCGGAGTATACACACAGAGCGACTGTTCAGATGACTCTGAACTCTACGGGGGCTGGTATCAGGGAAATATGTATGTCAGCCTGAAGGAAGGCCAGTTCATTCATTTTTCTCATTCTGTACTGTACGATCCTGAGCTTAACAATATAGAACTAAGCGGCAATCAGTACGGCGGCATGTACAAAGTCGGAAAAGACATTGAACCGGGAATCTACTATATCAGATCTTCAGATGATCAGCACGGATGTGAATATACCATATACTCATCAATCAATTCTGTAATCCCGATTGAAAGAGAAAACAGTTACTGTGAACTCTCTGATTCAGATTCCGTCAAAGTGGAACTTTCCGAAGGTGAATATATTAAACTGAAATTCGGCAGTCTTGAAAAGGCTGAATGATAACCATCAGGGCGTCGTTTTTTCGTTGCATTATCTATTGTACACAAAAAATTCTGTGATATAATTATAAATAATATAAATTTATGAAGCAGGGGGAAATATCAAATGAAAAATTTCAAGTCAAAGTTCATTTCCGTATTTATAAGCACTGTATGCTTTCTTTCAGTCTCACCGGTAAGCACAGGTGCATATGTTAAGCCCGGAGAATCATTCACTCTTGAAAAAGGACCTGATCATATCTCTGCATCAGTTAAATCAGGGGATGTAAATTTAGACTCAAATGTTGATATAACTGATCTTTTAATTCTAAAAAGCAGACTTACGGGTGAAAATGAACAGAAATCGTCTGCAGCCGGAGATTTGAATTTTGATGGTAAAATTAATATTCTTGACTTTATCCGTTTAAAAAGTGAACTGCTTTCCGGTCAGGGCGGTCTGTACGAGAAGAAAATCGAAATGAGTATTCTTGACAATCCGGTACCTGATTATGCCGACAAAATCAAAGTTATTACAAGTCTTTCCGAGTTTAAGGAATATGCTGAATCAATTACAGACAATAAAGAAAAAGCTGAAGAAATTACATCTCAGTATGACAGCAGATTTTTCGAGGAAAATGACTTAATTACTGAAATTATTTATCAGGAAAGAGGAGAAGGTATATTTTCAGAAATATGTGATTATTTTGTAGTTAATTATGAAGATTTTCCTTTTAAATTAACCGATGAGGACGGAAATAAAATTAAAGAAGATTATACTGTCATTATGATGAATTCAGAATATGAACATGACAAGGCACTTTATCCTGTAACCAATACATATATACTGACCAGAATATCAGTACCAAAAAATATATGCAATAAATACAAACCTTTTGTTTTTGACGGATTATTCCCGGATAATCCCGGAGAATTACTTTATTTTACATCACCGGATGAGAAAAATTCAATATTAATCGTTCAGTCAAGTTTTCTTCTGGTAAGCAATGTCTGTGTTTACAGAGAAAATTCTGACGGTTCTCTTACCTGGCTTGGAGGTTTGTCCTGTGATGACGGATACCTGCCTTTTGACAATGACGGATACTGGAAAACAACCGAAGACGGAGAAAAAGTATTTACAAACGACAAGAGCTATATTTTCCACTGGTATGAAGACAGAGTTGAGATAGAACATAATCTTGAATCCAGCAAGGGAGAACTATTCACTGAGACAATATATTTTTAATAATATGCAGGGCACACATTTCATTTCTGAGATGTGTGCCTTACTGTATTTCCCCGCCGAAAACTTTTCACAAATCTCCCCGCTCCCCTTTAATTTATGAAAAAATTATAGTATAATATATATGTTACAAAGAAATGAAAGGAGCAAAAGATGGACAAATTCAAACTTGTTTCCCCTTACGCACCCTCAGGCGACCAGCCGAAAGCAATACGGGAACTTACTGAAGGTCTGAACAGAGGAGACCACATTCAGACGTTACTCGGTGTAACCGGTTCGGGTAAAACGTTTACCATGGCAAACGTAATTGCGAACGTAAACCGACCGACACTTGTGCTGGCTCACAACAAAACACTTGCAGCCCAGCTCTGCTCGGAATTCAAGGAATTCTTCCCTGAAAATGCTGTCGAATACTTTGTTTCGTACTATGACTACTACCAGCCGGAAGCATATATTCCGGGAACGGATACTTTTATAGAAAAGGACTCATCGATAAATGAGGAAATAGACAAACTTCGTCATTCCGCAACAACTGCTCTTTCAGAACGCCGTGACGTAATAATAGTTTCCAGTGTATCATGCATATATACTCTCGGTGACCCGAACGAATACCGTGCCCGCACGGTGTCAGTACGTGAAGGGATGGAAAAATCCCGTGACAAACTGCTTGAGGAACTTGTTGGTATTCACTATGAGAGAAATGATATCGACTTCCAGAGAAACAGATTCAGAGTACGGGGAGACGTTGTAGAGGTATTCCCCTCTGACTCAGGTGAAAAGGCTGTACGCGTGGAATTTTTCGGAGATGGGATTGACAGAATAAGCGAGATAAATCCGGTAACCGGAAATGTCATTTCACAGCTTTCACATACGGCATTTTTCCCGGCATCACACCATGTTGTTTCGACTGAGAAGATAAATGCAGCTATAAAGGAACTTGATGCTGAACTTGCGGAACGTATAGAATATTTTAATGAAAACCACAAGCTTATCGAGGCTCAGCGAATAGCTGAAAGAACACATTACGACATGGAAATGCTTACGGAAGTCGGTTTCTGCAGCGGTATAGAAAACTACTCACGTGTGCTCTCAGGACGTGAACCGGGAAGTACGCCGTTTACACTGCTCGACTACTTCCCTGAAGATTTTCTCCTTATAGTAGACGAAAGCCATGTTACTCTCCCCCAGGTAAGAGGAATGCACGCCGGGGACAAGGCACGAAAGGAAACGCTTATAAACTACGGTTTCAGACTGCCGAGTGCACTGGATAACCGGCCGCTTAACTTCGATGAATTTCAGGAACGTATCAATCAGGCAATCTACGTCAGTGCCACTCCGGGGCCGATAGAACATGAACAGTCATCGCAGATAGTCGAACAGGTTATCAGACCAACCGGACTTGTGGATCCTGAAATAATAGTAAAGCCTATTGCCGGTCAGATAGATGATATCATATCCGAGATAAATATACGAACTGACAAAAACGAAAGGGTTCTGATTACCACCCTGACCAAGAAAATGGCTGAAGACCTTACTTCTTACCTTGAAAATGCAGGTATAAAAGTACGTTACCTGCACCATGATATTGATACAGTGGAACGTATGGAAATAATCCGCGACCTGAGAAAAGGCGAATTCGACGTACTTGTCGGAATCAACCTTCTCCGTGAGGGACTCGATATCCCTGAGGTATCACTTGTGGCTATACTTGATGCCGACAAGGAGGGCTTTCTGAGAAGCGAAACCTCTCTTATCCAGACAATCGGCCGTGCTGCCCGAAATGCTGATGGCAAGGTCATTATGTACGCAGACTCCGTTACCCGCTCCATGGAAAATGCAATTACTGAAACCGAGAGAAGAAGAAGCATACAGATGCAGTACAATAAGGAACACGGCATTGTTCCGAAAACCATCATCAAGGATGTCAGAGAAATAATTGAAATAACATCAAAGAAGAAAACTGAAGAAAATACAGATACCGGCAATATGTCCGCACGCGAAAAGAAGGAACAGATTGAAATTCTTACTGCTCAGATGAAGGAAGCGGCAAAGCTTCTCGAATTTGAACACGCCGCATACCTGCGTGACAGAATCGCCGAACTGAAAGGTGAGTAAATTGGCAAACAACAAAATTATCATAAAGGGTGCCAGAGAGCACAACCTGAAAAATATAGACATCGAACTTGAAAGAGACAAGCTCATAGTAATGACCGGTCTTTCAGGTTCGGGAAAATCATCTCTTGCATTTGATACAATATATGCAGACGGTCAGAGACGATATGTGGAGAGTCTTTCATCATATGCCCGTATGTTTCTCGGTCAGGCAAACAAACCTGATGTGGACAGCATAGAAGGTCTCTCTCCTGCTATTTCAATAGACCAGAAAACCACATCAAAGAACCCGCGTTCAACAGTAGGTACCATAACCGAGATACATGACTACTACAGACTTCTCTTTGCAAGAATAGGTGTTCCGCACTGCCCGGTATGCCACAGAGAAATAAGACAGCAGACAACGGATCAGATTGTTGACAAACTTATGACTCTTGAAAAAGGCACAAAGATTCAGCTTATGGCTCCGATAGTGCGCGGAAGAAAAGGCACACACGCAAAGGAACTTGAAGCCGCAAAACGTTCAGGATATGTGCGCGTCCGATGTGACGGAATAATGTACGACCTCTCTGAAGAAATCACCCTTGAAAAAAATAAAAAACACAGCATAGAGATAGTAGTGGACAGAATAGTTATAAAGGAAGGTATAGAGTCACGTATCGCAGACAGCCTTGAAACAATAAATTCCATCTCAAAAGGTCTTATTATAGTTGATGTAATCGGTGATAAGGAAATGACATTCTCACTCACCTACTCCTGTCCGGATCACGATATCTCAATCGAGGAACTGACTCCGGGAATGTTCTCATTCAACAATCCTTCAGGTGCCTGTGAAACATGTACAGGTCTTGGCGTATTCCAGGAAATAGATCCCGAACTTATCGTCCCGAACAGAGACCTCAGTATCCTTGACGGTGCAATTCACGCTTCAGGCTGGAACTCACTTACACCAAGTTCATTTGCAATGATGTACTACACTGCAATCTCAAAAGAATACGGCATTCCTCTCGACAAGCCGGTAAATGAACTTACTGAAGAACAGCTCAGTCTCTTCCTCTACGGTACAGGAGACAAGCCTCTCGAACTTCACCGCGACTCAAAATACGGAGGCGGAACATACCGCTCTCCTTTTGAAGGTGTAATAAACAATCTTTACCGTCGCTACAAGGAAAGCGGTAACTCATACTCAAAGGATGAGATTGAAAACTGCATGACTGAAAAACTTTGTCCTGACTGTCAGGGAAAGAGACTCAAAAAGGAAATCCTCGGCGTAACTGTCGGAGACATGAATATTGCGGAACTCTCCGACCTTTCCGTTTATGATTCCCTTGATTTCTTCGATAAACTTGTTCTCACGGAAAAAGAACAGATTATCGGAAAATCAATTATCAAAGAGATAAAATCACGCCTTACCTTCCTTAAAAATGTAGGACTCGGATACCTTACACTCTCACGTTCTGCAGGAACGCTCTCAGGCGGTGAAAGTCAGCGTATAAGACTGGCTACACAGATTGGCTCATCACTTATGGGCGTTCTGTATATCCTTGACGAACCGAGTATCGGCCTCCATCAGAGAGACAATGACAAGCTTATCAGCACACTGAAAAAACTACGCGACCTTGGAAATACACTTATAGTGGTTGAACATGACGATGACACAATGTATGCGGCTGACCACATTGTCGACATCGGTCCGGGTGCCGGAGTAAACGGTGGAAATATAGTTTTCAGCGGAACTGTTGATGAACTTCTCAAATGTGAGGAGTCCATAACCGGACAGTATCTAAGCGGTAAAAAATCCATTCCTGTACCTGAAAAAAGGAGAACAGGAAACGGAAACTTCCTTTCGGTAAGGGGTGCAGCTCAGAACAATCTGAAAAATATTGACGTGGATATTCCGCTCGGCACATTTACCTGCGTAACCGGTGTTTCAGGCTCAGGAAAATCCTCCCTTGTAAATGAAATAATCTACAAAAACCTTGCAGCAAAGCTTAACAGAGCAAAGGTTATCCCGGGAAAATTCAGTGAAATGGCAGGACTCGAATATCTTGACAAGGTAATCGATATAGACCAGTCCCCTATAGGACGCACACCGCGTTCAAACCCCGCAACCTATACAGGAGTGTTCGGCGATATACGCGAACTCTTCGCCCAGACAAACCTGTCAAAAATGAAGGGCTATACCGCAGGACGTTTCTCCTTCAACGTAAAAGGCGGACGTTGTGAAGCCTGTGAAGGTGACGGTATCATAAAGATAGAAATGCACTTTCTCCCTGACGTTTATGTACCATGTGAAGTCTGCAAAGGACACAGATACAACAGGGAAACCCTTGAAGTAAAGTACAAGGACAAGAGTATATACGACGTACTTGAAATGACAGTTGACGAAGGAGCCGAATTCTTCGCAAATATTCCGAAAATATCAAGGAAACTGAAAACCCTGCAGGAAGTCGGCCTCGGATATATAAAGATAGGCCAGCCGGCAACAACACTGTCAGGTGGTGAGGCACAGAGAGTAAAACTTGCCACTGAGCTTTCAAAACGTTCAACAGGAAAAACCATCTATATTCTTGACGAACCTACAACAGGTCTTCACAACGCAGATATCCACAAACTTACAGAAGTACTTCAGAAACTTGTGGACAACGGAAATACTGTTCTTGTTATCGAACACAACCTCGGACTTATCAAAGTATGTGACCACATTATAGATATCGGTCCTGAAGGAGGAGACAACGGAGGTACAATTATTGCAACCGGAACTCCTGAAGAAATTGTAAAATGCGAAAAGTCATATACAGGTCAGTATCTGAAAAAATATCTTTGATGTAACTGTTCATGAACCGGTTATTTAAAAGGATATTTATATCAGTTTATGTTGTACGGCTAAGGGTTAGGTTTCATATAATACCTTTGTTTGCAGGGCTTTGCGGTCGCCCTGCACCTTCGCAAAAATAAACAGGGTGCAGAATTTTTTCTGCACCCTGTCTGTTTCTTAAAGCATATCGGATAAATCACCGAGAACATTCATAAAAGAACGTATCGTTCTGCCCGTATCCCGCTTAAGAGAATTTTTCTGTCTTTTTGATGAACTCGATAATACATACGCAACAGTTCCGACAGCAGCCCCAGCTGCTATTCCTTTAACTACTGACATCGCTTTCATTTTAAGCTCCCCTTTCATTCCGGCTGATATTATTATTTATTATTATTCAGCAAATATTCAGCAAAAAAATTATTTTGCAAAGTATACATTCGGGTTTGAAGGGAGTTTGTAACCTGTACCAAGGAAGAAGCTTGTGTGAGGCGGCTGATTGTATGCAGTATTTTCAGCAGCAACTGAAGTTCTGTACTGAATATCGTGCATAAATGTAAACAGCCTTATATCCGTATCGTATGTAGTAGAGTAAATTCTGAGAGCTGAACTGTCTTCTGTATGAAGAACAAGTTCTTCACGCCAGTCACCGAAAAGGTCGGCTGTAAGATTTGGTGTATTCTTTGTTCCGTTACATGCAAGAACTCCCTGCGGAGCAAAAATCTGTTTAACTCCCTGGTCTGTCCACTTTGTAATTACCGAACCGTCAAGAAGTTCACTTTCAAGATCTCCGTCCCAGTTGATTACAAAGTTTACAGGAAGTCCGCTTGATGAACCGACTTCATTACCGGCGCCGTTGAACATGCTTCCGTTTCTTGCACCCCAGAATTCCGCACTGTCATTTCCAGGCATTACATTTGCTGCACAGCATCTTCCTGTATCTTTGTCTGATGTGTATCTGAAGATAATCTCTCCTGTTGCAGCATCTGTAAGTGTACATCCATAAGGAGAAGCCTCATGACACATCCATACCTCAAGACCTGGTCTTGACGGAATGAAATCACTTACATGAATGGCATCACCGTGTCCGAGTTTCATTGAATACAGACCCTTGCCGTCATGGTCTATCGTGCATGAACCGTATACAATCTCGTCACATCCGTCACCGTCAACGTCTGCTGCTGTAAGGTTGTGGTTGCCCTGTCCGCTGTAATCGCTGTTCGGCTTGCCTTTTTTGTCAGTTCCTCCGTCATAGCTGTCAAAGAACCATCTCTGTGTAAGCTTGCTTCCGTTCCAGTCATATGCGGCAAGTGTTGCCCTTGTATAGTAACCTCTTGCCATAACTGCACTTGGTTTCTTTCCGTCAAGGTAAGCAACTGTTGCAAGGAATCTGTCAACACGGTTTCCATAGTCATCTCCCCATGTTGCCTTGATAGTATTTCCTCTTGGCGGATTATAGTTAATTGTATCCATGGCAGCACCGGTTTCACCATTGAATATTGTCATATATTCAGGACCACTAAGTATATATCCGCCTGAATTTCTGTAATCCTTTGAATCATCACCGATTACCTTGCCTGTACCGTCCTTTGTTCCGTCAGCAGTCTTGCAGATCATCTCTGCCTTTCCGTCACCGTCAAAGTCATATACCATAAACTGTGTGTAGTGAGCACCTGCACGGATATTCTTTCCGAGGTCTATTCTCCACATATGCTTTCCGTCGAGCTTGTAGCAGTCGAGATAAACATTTCCGGTATATCCTGACTGTGAGTTATCCTTGGAGTTTGAAGGATCCCACTTAACGATGATTTCAAGCTGTCCGTCTCCGTCAACATCGGCTGTTGAACAGTCAGATGCACTGTAGTCGCATGATGAACCGTCAGGCATTGTCATAGGGAATGGCTTGTTAAGTTTAAGTTCAAGATATTCACCACCGATAACAACAGACTGTTCTGTTATCTCGCTGCGCGTTCCGTTCACATATGTTTCAAGTCTGTATCCTGAATTTGCACTTCCCTCTTTGTCAAGATATGTAGTAGCCTTGCCAGGTTCTGATGTATAAACAAGCGCACCGTCTCTGAAAAGCTTAAATGAGGTTTCTGAAGGATCTGTACCAAGACTTCTCCAGCTTACAAGCATTCCACTTCCTGTGTTTACTGCTGAAAGTGCTCTGTCAAGACGTTCAACCTGCTTTGCACCCGGTGAAACCGGAGGATCATACGGAATTACAGAATTGTCGGTAAGTTCAGCAGCCGGCTGGTCTGTTTTTATAAGCTTAATCAGATCCACATTAGGTCCGCCGTTTGAAGTCGTTGCCACAGTTTTGATCTTGTTTTCACCCTTCTTAAGAGTAATAACAATCTGGTTTTCCTTCCAGTCTGTCCATGTACCCGTTCCTTCAAAGTTCATATAATAATAACTGTCTGAGTCATTAGTAAATATACTCAGAGGTCTTGCCACAGCAGTTCCGTTGGCAAAACGTACCGTCATAAGATAATTTCCGTCTTCCGGAGCATTTACAGTAAAAGTAAGAGCACTGCCGACTATATTGTCATAATTCACATATGACTGACCAAGGAATCCTCCGTTTACTGTCTCTGTCACACCACTGAATATCTCACCGTCACACGCATAATATATGCTTTCCATCGGCGGTTCAGGTGTGGTAACTATCGTTGTAGTGGTGGTTGCCACAGTGGTCTGTTCTGTTGTTGTCACCGTTGTTTCAGCTGTTGTAACAACTGCAGGTTCCGTAACTGTTGTTTCAGAAGATGTTACAGTTACCGGAACATCGGTTATCCCCATGGTTGTTGTAACTTCAGCGGTTTCCATAGGTGTGCTTATAATTGCTGTATTTTTACCGCCGGTTCTCACAATATACTGCCTTAACGTTGCAAGATCGGCAAGATCAGCACGACCGCTCTTGTCAAAATCCATCTGACGGATATCTTCATCTGTAAATTCACGGTCTCCTATCAGATAAAGTGAAAACGTTGACAGATCGGTTACATCAACAACCCCGTTATTGCTTATATCCCCGTATAGTTTTACATTTTCAGCAGCAGATACTGAAAAACTAAGCGTACCTGCAAGCACCAGCGCTGACAATGCTGCTGTGATTTTTTTAATATTACTGTACTTCAAAACATACAACCTCCATATAAATAAAATAAAACACTGTCCGTGTAATCCGTTACATATCAGACAACAAACGACCTTTTGAATCTACTTTTAATTATATAGATTTTATACAATTTTGTCAAGTATATACGTGTTTTATTATGAACAGTCAAAAAAAACAGGTTTTTCAGCACAAAAAAAGTCGAACAAATGAGGAAAAATCATCTGTTCGACTGTATATTATTCTTTTTCTTGTATTCTGTTTTGTACTGATACATCTTCTCGTCTGCTTCCTTTATCATGACTTCAACTTCTTCATATGTCGCAGCTTTCCGGCAGCAGGCTCCAAAACTTGCTGTTACTCTGTAGGAATTGGAGGATTTTGAATTATACTTGTCAAGGCGGGCATTGATTACTTTGATTTTTTCCTCTGCATTTGCCAGGGCATCTTCTGAATGACCTATGATGATAAATTCATCGCCGCCAAGTCTTACACAAACACTTCCGTCAATGCAGACAGATGAAATAATACCTGCCAGCGTAATAATTGCCGCGTCCCCTGCGTCATGACCATACTCATCGTTTATATATTTCAGACTGTTCATATCAACAAATTCCACATAAATCTCATCATCTGAAGCAACTGCCTTTTCAAGAATGCTGTTTATATTGTCTTTAAGGCTGTTACGGTTGTAAAGACCTGTCATGGAATCACGGGTGGACTTTGCAAAAAGAAGTTTTCTTACACGCATCATCTCAAGAGCATTGTTCACATACCTGCTCCATATCTGAAAAATGAAATTAACCACTGCCTGTGACGGAGCAAATCTTGATACCGAATATCCGATTCTGCGCCCGTTAAAATGCACAGGTGTAAAGTAAAAAACAGCAGGCACTTCACGTTTGGTTTCGAATATTTTCGGGAGCATCTCTGATGAATCAAATGTTTTTCCAAGATAAGGGTCAGGCGGATCAAATTTTCCTTCCCATTCATGAATAAGTTCATGTGCACATCTGTACACAGAAATTTTCATTTTCTGTGTATAACCAGCCTTTATACTGTACAGTTCTTCATCATTTTCATCTGCATTCTCCCAGTCTTCACATGTACAGAGAACATATTCTCCGTTGTTCTCAACAAGATATGCATGTTTCATTATCTGCCGGAAACATTCTTCTATCCCTCTGGACTCTGTAAGTGATTCAGCCATGTAGCTCCCCATAAACTTACGGAGATCTATTTCGTTGCTTGTATACGGTACAAGGTAACCGTAATCATCCTTCTCTCTCTTTCCCGAACAGTCTCTGCAGCACCCGCAGGACATACCGGTTACGAGCTTTCCGTCAAACGAAGGAGTGAACTCAAATTTCTTTTTTTCAATTTTCTGCGCCAGACGTACAAAAGCTTCCGCTCCTGTTTCTGAAATAGGAGGAACATAGGAAGTCAGCGTTATATCACTGGCTCTCGATTCTATTACACCGTCAAATCCGGTAACTATGAAATCCCCGGGAATCTTGTATCCCAGTCTGACAGCCGCACTCATAAATCCGATACCGATATAATCACTTGCCGCCATAACAGCATCAGGCATTTCGAGATCTCCTGTGGCAAGTCTCTGAGCAAATCTCTCACCAAAAGTATACCAGAACTCGCCGTAAATTATATTCTCTTCCTTAATCTCCATTCCATGCTTCTTAAGAGAATTCTTAAACCCTCTCACTCTCATCTGAGAGGAGTTTGCTTCTCTGTCTCCGGCAAGGAAATAGATTTTTTTACAGTTGTGTTCCTCTATGACATGATCCGTCATCTTTTCAAAGGCAATGGTATCCTCAGTTTTAATAAATTCATAATCGTCCATTGTTTCATCAATTGAAATAACCGGACATCGGCATTTTTTCTTAAGAAGATTTCTTATCTGATTATAAATAAGGTTATCATTATGATACTTAAAGGAAAGCGTCATAAGAATAATACCGTCAAGCCTGTCAAAATTGATTATATTGTAAATATTGGCCTCTCCGCGAAGATAACGCTCAATTCTGTGATTAGCTTTCACATAGGTTGTAAAAACCAGAACATCATAGTTATACTGTTCTGACATTTGAAAAATACCTTCGAGAATCTTACGTTCGTAAAAGTTCTCAGGATCACAGGTAATAACGCCTATTTTCTTTCTGATAGTACTCATAGTGCCCCCCTTTTTGTATTAATATAAACCAGTGTTTATCATTATATCATATTACCGGCATGATTTCAACTATTAATCAATTTAGCTAAAAAAACTTTTTAGGATACAAAGATATTCTACATTCCAGTTTTCTATATCATGCCTAAATTTGATTGATTTTTTTCGTGCAATATGCTATAATATCATTGTGCACTAATAATGCTAATTTAATAAAAGCAGGTACTCCCTGTATGTTACGCTTTCTTCACGGCAGAAGAAAGCTGTTTTTTTATCCATTTATATCTTGACGTATTGTTAATTTTAATATATAATTATAGGTAATAATTCGTGTTTTTATAACAAACAACAGTTTTTATAGGGATTTACCATCTTGAATGTTATAAAAAACTACATATCTGGGGTGAGTAATTGAAAAAGAGAAAACTTATTGGTATAATTATCGGAGATCCGTGCGGTTCATATCAGCGCGGATTTCTTGAAGGCGCTTTAAAAATAATATTTAAAAATGATATGGACGCTGCAGTCTTTTCAACTTTCGGGAAAAGATCAATGACCCACGAAAACAGAGCAGGTGAAGACGAAATTCTTAAAATGATTAATCTTGATAAGCTTGATGCATTGATTATAGTTCCGGATACTCTTGTTCTCGACATTGAAAGCTGCAGAATATTTCTTGATGTACTTCATCAGAATTATCACAAACCTGTAGTCTGTGTTGACTTTGATGACAGCGGTTTTGACGAAATCAACACCGACGATACAGCTGGCATGAAAATACTCACTGACCATTTTATAGACAAGCATGAAGTAAAGGACATTGTGTATGTTTCAGGACCTCTTAATCATCCTCATTCACGTATGAGACTCAAAGGATTTAAAAACTCAATGGAGTCACACGGATACAGATTTGATATGTCTTCAGTCTATGAAGGTGACTTCTGGTACAGTACAGGAGAAAATTTCTATTCATGGTTAGCATCCTCAGAAAGAAATAAACCTGAAGCTGTTATATGTGCTAATGAACCAATGGCCCTCAGTATCATTGCCGCGTTTGAAAAGCAGGGATTCAGAATTCCTGACGACATTTATATCGCCGGATTTGATGCTGATGATGATGAGATATATAATAAAGATATTCTTACTTCCTACTACCGTGATACATATTCAACCGGACAGAGAGCAGCAGTAAAGATTTGTTCTCTTCTTGGTACAGACACTCCGGTTTCATCTGAACAGAAAGTTAAATCATCACTGTGTATAGGAAAAACATGCGGCTGTAAATTAAAAAACAATGTTGATAATGCATACACCAATATAGGTATAGCAAGCGAAAGTCAGTTTCAAAGTCTCCGTTCGGATTATAATTTCATGCTCGAAGATCTTGTTTTCAGACGTGATATAGAAGATTTCATGTGGGCAATAAACTGGTACGTAAACGAAGTCAACAATTTTGACAGATTTACCATCTGCCTTAATGACAATATTTTCAGTCAGGACCCTCAGCTAAACCGTACAAACTATTCCGAAAAAATGATTATTGCGTTCGACAAGGATAACTCAGAAAAAATGCCAAAAGTAGGCCTTGAAAACATGTTTGAAACTACAGAGATGCTCCCTGCATTAAATGAAAAAAGAAGTGTTCCTTCTGTTTTTTACTTTACTCCTTTCCACTGTTATGAAAGATGTTTCGGATACATGGTATCTGAATACCGCAATAAACCTGTTTCCTGCCACAGCGATTTCAGGCTTTGGAGAAGACACGTCAATGTTTCCTTTGAATCTCTGAGAAGATACATGGAAATGCAGAACACTATTGACAGTAACAACAAGCTTAATGATGAGATGAGAAGAACACAGGAAGAACTCATACTTGCCTTCGCCGAAATAACCGAATCAAAGTCAGGACAGACAGGACAGCACGTTAAGCGTGTATCAGAATACAGCAAAGTACTCGGTGAAGCACTGGGACTTTCAACTGAAGAAACCGAGATACTCCGTACCGCCTCAATGATGCATGATATAGGCAAACTTACTATTTCCGCTGATATTCTTGAGAAACCAGGAAAGCTGACTGACGAGGAATTCAAAATTATAAAAACCCATGTTACTGCAGGCGAGCGTCTGCTCCACAAGTCACCGGGAAGAATAATGTCCGCAGCAAGACTTATTGCACTTGAACATCACGAAAAATGGAACGGAACCGGATACCTGAAAAAGAGCAAAAATGATATCGACTTTTACAGCCGTATCGTTGCTGTAGCAGATGTATACGATGCTCTTGTCAGCAAGCGTTCCTATAAGGATGCTTTCTCTGAACGAAGGGCATATGACATCATTGTATCAGAAAAAGGGAGTCACTTTGATCCGGATGTAGTTGATGCATTTGTCCGCAGCTACGACAAAATACTCGAAGTACTTAAGAGTCACCCGGACTGCCAGTAACTATAGTTAAACCATCAGGAGATGTCATTAAAAGCTTATTTCAAAGCAAATTTTGACATCTCTTTTTACTTGCAAAAAAAATTTTTTTATGGTATAATTTCTGAAGTTGCTGCAAACTAAAATAAAAGGATGTTTATATGAAAATTAATATAATGAAAATAGCCGCATGCTGTGCCGCATTTATAATAGCTGCACAGTCAGTTCCTTTTGGAGTTGTTTCTCCGGTAAAGGCTGAACTGACAGTAAAGGAACTCGAACAGCAGAAAGCCGAGAATAATCTGAAAATATCCGAACTTCAGAAGGAAATCGAAAAAGCAAAGGCTGAGTACGAAAGTATAGTATCTGATGAAAATGCAAAACTCGAATATCAGAATGTACTAAGTGAAAAAATCATTCTTCAGAATCAGAATATAAGCATGGTCGTTGAACAGATAAATCAGATTGATGCTGATATTCAGGATAATCTGACCGACATAAACAATACAGAAGATCAGATTAAAAATCAGAATATGATGATTGACGCAAATCTTGAGCTTTACAAGCAGAGACTCCGCGCTTCATATATGTCAGGTGGCGACAACATCTCTGCAGTTCTTACAGGCTCAACCAGTTTCCTTGATCTTCTTTCAAAACTTGAAATTGTAACTAAGGTCGCAGAACATGATAACAATCTGATAAACGACCTGAAGGATCAGCTTCAGACACTTAAAAAACTTAACGAAGAACTAAGCCTTAAGCAGGAAGAACTCAGTGTAAATCTTGAAGATGCAACAATCAGGAAAAATGAATTAAACGAAAGACTCGATGAACTTAATTCTGACTATGACTATACACAGAGCGAGATAGAACGTCTCCAGTCCGAGAAAGAAGAAACTCAGCACAGTATCGAAGAGACAAATGAAATCATCGAGGAAAAGAAAAAAGAACAGGAAAAAGTCGATGCCGCCATTGCCGAGGTACTTGAAAAGATAAGACAGGAATCAATTGCTGAATCAAAAAGAGTTTCCGAATCTGTTGCACAGTCCATTGCTGAATCTCAGAGAATTGAATCAGAAAAAGCAGAACAGAACAAACCCGTTACAGAGCCTCCTGCTCAGCAGCAACAGCCTGTAACCCAGCCTCCTCAGGAGGATACTCCTCCAGTGACAGCTGCTCCTGAACCATCCGCTCCTGAAGTACAGGATTCATCACTTATGTACTGGCCTGTTCCGGGATTCACGAGACTTTCAAGTGACTTCTGGGACGGAAGAAATCATGGTGCTATAGATATCCAGGGACATCCAGGAACTAACGGTTATGTCGAAATCAGCGGCGCAAAAGTATATGCATGTGATGATGGCATAGTGGCTGCAGCTGTAAGCACATGTACGCATCAGTGGTGCAGATGCGGCGGCGGATACGGCAATTATGTTGCTATCCAGCACAGCGATGCTGTATACTCTACATACTATGCTCACCTTCAGTCTGTATTTGTCTCACCGGGCCAGTACGTAAAGAAAGGTCAGCTTATTGGTCTTGTTGGCAATACCGGTCAGTCCTCAGGTCCTCACCTTCACTTTGAAGTACGTAAAAATGGCGTAAAAACCGACCCTATGAGTTATAATTATCAGAATCAGTATTAAAGTAAAAACCTGTATATCAAAGATTAATGATATACAGGTTTTATTTTGTAAATCTATAACAAAAAACGTCCCTGAAATCAATCAGGAACGCTTTACATATATTGTGCCGGCACCTATCTATCTTCCCGGGCCGTCGCCAGCCAAGTATTTTCGACGTG
>JAUNJJ010000053.1 GCA_030533325.1 Oscillospiraceae bacterium | reverse complement strand
TTCTGACGCAGATTGCGGATATCATGTACACCGGCGAGGATTACGGACTGAAATGTTGCATATCGTTTTCTTTTCAGATAGTGTCCGCGAAGCTGTGCTAAAAAGTCAAGAAATACCTGATTATTTGTTGCCTGGTCTGCTTCATCTATCATCATTATAACAGGTTTGTCAGAATCTTTAATCCATCTGTTGATCCATTTAAAAAGGCTGGCCATTTTTCCCGAATCATTATTTACACATATTGTTTCAAGGTTACTGATTAATTCTTCAGAAATATCTGATTTCACAGAGAGTATTTCCCGCAGCTCGCGTATTAGTGCAGCAGTAAAACTGCTTTCTGTTTCAAAATCAGCATAGCTCATAAACTGAAAATCCAAACTTATTACAATATAATCTTTTGAAAGATATTCTTCAAGAGAGTTTAATACAGTAGTCTTCCCGTACTGTCTTCCACGATTTATTGTAAAATATTTTCCTGCATCAACCATCTCTTTTATTTTTTTCAGCCGGCTGTCCAGATTCACCATATAGTGTTCATCCGGATAGCAGCAGCCTTCGGTATTAAAATATTTCCTCAATTTTCGCACCTCGATTCGTTTAGTTACATTTAAGTATACCACGTTTCAATACGCATATCAACATAAATTCACAGCAAATTTATCTTCATGTAGCTTCACTTACATCCGAAAAGAGAAAGGGACTGCAGGTGCAGTCCCTTAAAAATATCAGTCTTCTTTTTCAATAATCTGTATTCCGAGGATGTCGAGGTTTTCCTTTTCAACGACTGAAGGGCATTCTGACATGAGCTCGCTTGCGTTCTGAACCTTTGGAAATGCAGTTACATCTCTGAGGCTGTCGCATCCGCACATAATCATTGAGAGTCTGTCAAGACCTATGCCGAGACCGCCGTGAGGAGGTGCACCGTACTTGTAGGCTTCAACAAGGAATCCGAACTTTGCTTCGATTTCTTCTTCAGTAAGCCCCAGTGACCTGAACATCTTCTGCTGAAGTTCGTAATCTGTGATACGGATTGAACCTGAGGAGAGCTCAACACCGTTGAGTACAAGGTCGTACGCCTTCGCAAATACCTTTTCAGGAGCAGTGTCAAGATACTGGAGACATTCGTCCATAGGCATTGTGAACGGGTGGTGCATGGCAAGCCATTTTCCGCTTTCCTCATCATATTCGAAGAACGGGAATTCTGTAATCCAGAGGAAATTATAACCTTCAGGAATTATGTCAAGTTTCTTTGCAACAGTAAGTCTGAGTGCACCGAGAACAGGGAGGGTTACCTTGTTTTTGTCAGCAACGATAAGTGCAACGTCACCCTTTTCACAGCCGAGCTTTTCAAGGATTGCCTTTATTTCTTCAGGTGTCATGAACTTGGAGAATGAACATGCAGGTTCCTCATCGTTCCATCTGATGTATGCAAGGCCTTTTGCTCCGATGCCCTTTGCTGCTTCTGTGAGCTTGTCTATTTCTTTTCTTGTGAGAACAGAAGCTGCGTTCTTTGCAACGATACCTCTTACGCTTCCGCCGTTTTCAACTGCAGAAGTGAATACGCCAAATCCACATGATTTAACTATATCAGAGATATCAGTGATTTCCATCCCGAATCTTGTGTCAGGCTTGTCTGAACCGTATCTGTTCATAGCCTCTGTGTATGTGAGTCTCGGAAGCGGAACAGGAATGTCGGTTCCGAGAACCTTTTTGAAGAGATATGAGATAAAGCCTTCAGTCATCTGGAGAATGTCCTCAACGTCCACAAATGACATCTCAAGGTCTATCTGTGTGAATTCAGGCTGTCTGTCTGCTCTGAGGTCCTCGTCTCTGAAGCATCTTGCAAGCTGAATATATCTGTCATATCCTGAGATCATGAGAAGCTGCTTGTAAATCTGAGGTGACTGGGGGAGAGCGTAGAACTTGCCGTTGTGTACTCTTGAAGGAATGAGATAGTCTCTTGCCCCTTCAGGAGTTGACTTCATCATCATAGGTGTTTCAATCTCAATAAATCCGTTGTCATAGAAATATTCTCTTGCCGTTTTTGCAATTTCATGACGCATCATGATGTTCTGCTGAAGAGGCTGACGGCGGAGGTCGAGAAATCTGTACTTGAGTCTGAGTTCTTCATTTACCTTTGTTTCATTTGTAATTTCAAAAGGAGGTGTCTGAGCCTTTGCAAGAATACGGAGGTCTGTTACGATAATCTCTATGTTGCCTGTTTTAAGTTCAGGGTTCTTGCTTGATCTTTCTTCAACTGTACCCTTCGCCATAAGTACGAATTCAGCTCTGCATGAAGCAGCTTTTTCAAATATCGCTCTGTCAGTATTGTCATTAAAGGCGAGCTGTACAATACCTGTTCTGTCTCTCAGATCTATAAAAATAAGGTTGCCGAGATTACGAACCTTCTGTACAAATCCGCCTACAACGACTTCACTTCCAATACCTTCAACATCACCGCAGTAGTGGGTTCTCTTAAGACCCTGCATATTATCTGCCATTTTAATTAGTCCTTTCTGTATCAAAAATTTAAGGAATCACTGAGAATGTATCAGTGGTTCCTTAAGGGAAATGCGGGATTTCCCGTCATTTTTATATGTTAAAAATGCTGTTTGCCTCTTCTGTTTCAAACATGGCACTGATAGCTTCTTCGGAAAATTTTTCACCGAAAGTGCTGTCAAGAACGATGTCCTTTTCATCGCCGGTTTCCATATTTTTGAGCTTTGCCGTTCCGGCTTCAAGTTCGTTGTCGCCGATAACAACGACAAAAGCGGCACCGATTTTGTTTGCATACTTCATCTGAGCCTTGAGACTTCTGTTCATGAGGTCGTATTCTGTGATGTAGCCTTCTGCTCTTGCAAGAGCTGCAAGTTCAGCAGATTTTTTCATTGCTGCATCTCCCATAGGTACGATGTAGAGGTCGCATTTGTCAGGCTCCATAAAGCTGCAGCCCTGTTTTTCCATTGTCATGACAAGACGTTCAAGTCCTGCTGCAAAACCGAGGGCAGGAGTATCTGCACCGCCAAGCTGACTGACAAGTCCGTCATAGCGTCCGCCTGCAAGAACTGTTCCCTGAGCACCGATATCTGTTGTGATAAACTCGAAGACAGTCTTTGTGTAGTAGTCAAGTCCGCGGACAATTTTCGGATTTACCTTATAGCTTATTTTCATTAAGTCAAGAAGTTCTTTAAGCTGTGTGAAGTGGTCTGAACATTCCTCACAGAGAAAATCCGTTATAACAGGCGCATCCTTTGCAATGCCGGAGCAGACCGGACTCTTGCAGTCGAGAATACGCATAGGATTTTTTTCAAGTCGTCCAAGACAGGTGCTGCAGAGTTCTGACTTTCTGTCTTCAAAGAAAGCTCTCAGAGCCTTGTGATATTCTGCACGGCATTTCGGACAGCCGATAGAGTTTATATTGAGTTCTATGTTCTTAAGCCCAAGTTCATTAAGCAGTGTATGTGCCATAGATATCATCTCTGCATCTGCAGACGGTGATTTGCTGCCTATCATTTCGGCACCGAACTGGTGAAATTCTCTGAGTCTTCCTGCCTGAGGTTTTTCATGTCTGAAACATGAAGTTATATAAAATACCTTCTGTGGAAGTGCATCGTTGAGCATACCATTCTGCATAACTGCACGGATAGTTCCGGCAGTACCTTCAGGTCTTAGTGTGAATTTGCTTTCCTTTGCAATTACAGAGTACATTTCCTTCTGTACCACGTCTGTTGTTTCGCCTACGGAACGGAGAAAAAGATCTGTATTTTCGAAAGTAGGGAAGCGGATTTCCCTGAAGCCGAATACCTGTGCTGTTCTCTGTGCAGTCTGTTCAACTGTGTACCATTTATGTATTTCTGATGGTGTTACATCAGCTGTGCCAAGTGGTCTCTGAACTGTTAAAGCCATTTGTAAAAAAAACTCCTTTGAAAAAATGTTGTTTTATCAGAATTCCGGTGTACCGTAAGCACGCCAGTCGAGATCGCCTCTTTCGAGTGCGAGAATAAGTGCCTCAGCAGTTGCGATATTTGTGGCAACCGGAACATTGTGTACGTCACAGAGTCTGAGAAGTTCTATGTCGTTTGGTTCATTTGCCTTTGGTGTTATAGGATCTCTGAAGAAGAGAAGAATGTCGATCTCTCCGCATGAGATTCTTGATGAGATCTGCTGGTCGCCGCCCTGAGAACCGCTGAGATATCTCTTTATGTTAAGACCTGTTGATTCACTTACAAGTTTGCCTGTTGTGCCTGTTGCGCAAAGGTTATTTCTTGAAAGGATACCGCAGTATGCGATACAGAACTGAACCATAAGTTCTTTTTTTGAGTCGTGTGCAATTAAAGCAATAGTCATTATTAAACAAATCCTTTCGTATAAAATTTTTAATCAGATATCCATATACTATATTGTACCATAAATATTGATTTTAATCAAAGTCATTTTGAAAACAAATCAAAAAATTGTTATTATATACGATTTATTTTTCCCTATTTGTTTAAATCGTACAATCTGATACACGAATACATCTCCATTATCAGCTTATTTTATTGCGTTTCCGTAATGCTTGTTATAGCAGTCGATTATTTTTCTTACAAGGTACTTTGCATTTTTTCCGTCTTCGATTATTGCTGAGAAAGCTATAACAGGATTTTCGGCCGGAGCAAATCCGATAACTGTTGTACTTGTTCTTTCGCTTGATGTGGTCTGAGGCGTCCCTGTTTTTATTGCTACATCATATCCGAGACCATTAAGTGAGAATTCACCGTCGGGAGTATTCTGTGATGCCCCTATCATTCCCTGTATTATTGTCGGATAAACATAGTCATAATTTTCCGGTATTACTTCGGATACAACAGGAGACACATCATCAACTTTGTTTCCGAGATAGTCGTATATGCTGTCTACAAGGTGCGGTTTGTACCTGACGCCATGATTTGCAATTGTTGATGCGGCAACTGCCATCTGGAGCGGAGTGATTCGTGTTTCTTCCTGACCGATAGCGGCCTGGAGAAGTCCGCCTGAGTACCATTCAACACCGAGCATTGCACTTGTTTCAGGGCAGGCAATGTAGCCTTCTGAATCACCGCTTTCAAGACCGAGTGATGTTCCGAGTCCGTAAAGATGCGCGTACTCAACTATCCTGTCTATTCCGAGCAGGCGGGAAAGTTCATAAAAATAAATATTGCATGAAACTCTGATAGCTTCTGAAGCAGCTATGTTCTGATGATATCCTGTGCAGAAAACTGTGTGTTCATAGAACTGATAAGCAGTTCCGCAGTAAAATGTGGAGTCAGGTGTAACCAGACCTTCATTCAGACCTGCTGTTGCGGTTATTGTCTTGAAGGCTGAACCCGGTCTGTAAAGGCCGTCAGTTGCTCTGTTTATAAGAGGTGTACCTTCACGTGAAAGCACTTCCGAGTAGTTGTTTATATAGTCATCCAGTCTGTACGTCGGTGCTGTGGCAAGTGCGAGTACGTCATTGTCCTTTGCGTCAAGGACTACAATAGCACCTGAGGTAATGTCTTCACATTCCTCCTCTTCCTCGTTAAGATAATTCATAAAATCTTCAAGGAGCTTCTGGATATCACGCTGGAAAGCAGAATCAACTGTAAGGTGAACTGTGTTTCCGGGAACGGCTGGTTCTTTTATTTCGGATGAGATAACGGAAGAATTGTGGAGTGTGATTTCACGTATGCCGTTTTTGCCTCTGAGTACGCTTTCCATCCCTTTTTCTATTCCGCTTTTTCCGACATAGTCGTTCATGAAATATCCCTTGTCCCGCAGCTCATCATATTCTTCAGCGTAGATAGGACCGACTGTCCCTATCTCATGCGGAATTACATCAACTATCGGATTTGTCCGTATAGCGTCTTCAAGTATTTCGACTCCGGGAAGTTCCAGACTTTGTTCCTTTATCTTTGAAACTGATTTTATATCAATGTCCTCGCAGAGCGTAAACAGGTTGCTGAGTGAAAAATCACGCTTTTTCATCTCATAGCGGATTCCGGCTATGATTCGCTTCTGTTCAGGTGTGTAGCTGTCGGATATTTCGTAGTCCACTGCAAACTTATCCATGCAGTTTTCCACTGTGGCATATACATTAAGACCGAGTGATGATTTCAGACAGGAAAGTTCATCATCGTCGTCAGTGGTGTAGCAGAAAGGAGCTTCGGAGGAAACAGGGAGGGAATCGTAGTATTTGTATCCTTCACTTCTGAGAAATTCAGCAATTCTCAGAATCACTTCATTTGCCTTTTCATTATCCTCAGGAAAAGAAGCCTTTTGTATAACTACATTGAAACCGAGTTTATTTTCAACAATAGGAACTCCCTTTACGTCTTTTATCTCACCGCGCGTTGCGTGAATAGTCTGTTCTTCTGTATGAACATAGGGTTTGTCTTCAGCGTAGGTGTTGTGATCTACTATCTGAATTTTCATAAGTCTTATGCCGGCTCCGGCGGCAGCAGCAAGTACACCGCATATAATCAGTCCTGCTCTGAATCTGTCTGTAAAAGCATTCATAGTAATTATTCCTTTATAAGCGCCTGATTCTCTTCAGGTTCATAGCGTTTTCTGAGTGTAAGATGTTTTCTTACAGCACCGACAGCCGGGTATACTGCTGCTATAGATACAACGGTAAGTAAATATTCCGGAATAATATATTCTGTAAGCAGTATCAGTTCCTTGTCGTATTCCCAGATCATATAAGTAAAGAAGTACTCCAGAAAGAAAATGAGTGCAGAGTAAACTGCAGTAAGTATTGTAAAGTTAAGGAGATTGTGTCTTAAAAGTTTTGAAAACAGGAGTGATGTGCCGACACATCCGATTATAAGAAGCAGAGTTCCGGAACCAGTGAGAATTCCCATTGCCAGATCACTGAGAAATCCGCAGACAAATCCGACAACTGCGCTTACCAGCTCGTCTTCATTTATTGAAATGCAAAGAGCAAGCGGAATAAGCAGATTCGGTTTTATAAAACTTCCTGTTGTCATAAAGATAAAGACAAACCATATCATAACAGAGAAAATTCCCCATCTGTATGCAGCAAATTTTCTTTTTCTCCTCGATGACAGCCGCCTAATATCCATCTGCTTCACCCTTTCCTTCGAAGGATGTTATAACCATTACACTTGAAAGCTTTTTTATATCAACAAAGGGTTTTACAGCTGCATAGCAGGAAATACCGTTCTGAGCATTTCCGGTTTCAGTAACTGTACCTACGATGTAATCAGCAGGGAACAGTCCGCTGCTTCCGGTAGTAATTATTGTGTCCCCCGGTTTGAGCTTGCTGTCTTTTGTCAGATAGATTATCTGTGTAAGTCCGTCGGCAGCAAATTTTATATCGCCTTCAAGTATACCACTGTCACCTTTCTTCTGGGCTTTTACACCTACAGAGAGTTCAGGGGAGAGAATAGTTCTTACGGTACAGTATTTTTCGGAAATTTCGGTTACTGCTCCGACAAGTCCGTCCGATGTAACCACAGGGTCGCCAACGGATATTCCGTCTTCGCTTCCCTTGTCAATCATAAACGAGCAGAACGGATCATTTGCTGTGTATGAAAGCACTCTGCACGGAGGGGAGAGTTCAAAGTCAGCATGGTGTTCCTTTATTCCTATAAATTTTTTGAGTTCTTCAAGTTCTGCCTTCGTATTTTCGTAGTCAACCAGATCATTTCTGAGCTGACTGATTTCGTCCTTAAGTTCAAGGTTTTCTCTGTAGTATTTTTTTGAGCTGAATATATGTGAAGCACCTGAGACTACCGATTCAGAAATCGAATTTGATAAATATCTGAAAGGTCTGGCCATGGTATTTACGAGCTTTGAACCTCCCACAGAGTATCCGCTCTGTGAAAGAGAATAAAGCATAATCCCTATTGCCATTGCAATGATACATAAAATCAGTCTGAACTTAATTCCTCTGAAAAAGTCACGCATTTTTTACTCCGATCAATAGTATTTTGGTCCGTATTCGCTTATAGCGTCTTCGTACTTTGAATAGTTTTCCATTACTCTTCCTGTTCCTTCAACTATACAGTCAAGAGGGTATTCAGCGATATATACCGGCATTCCTGTCTCGCTGTTTATGAGAGTATCAAGACCCTTTAGAAGTGCGCCGCCGCCGCAGAGCGTGATGCCCTGTTCGATGATATCAGCGGCAAGTTCAGGAGGAGTTTTTTCAAGAGTCAGCTTTATAGCTTCTATTATTTTTGAAATCGGTTCAGCAAGAGAATCTCTTATTTCATCCGAATTCACTGTTATATTTTCAGGGAGGCCGTTGAGGAGGTTACGCCCCTTTATTTCCATTTTTTCAACTGCATCACCAGGATAGGCTGAGCCTATCTTAAGTTTGATTTCTTCAGCAGTTCTTTCACCGATGAGCATGTTGTATTTTCTTCTGATATATGAGACAATTGCATTGTCAAGTTCATCTCCGGCAATTCTGATGGAACGCGCTGTTACTATTCCGCCCATGGAGATAACAGCTACTTCACTTGTTCCGCCGCCTATATCAACTATCATATTTCCGACAGGTTCGGTAACAGGAAGACCTGCACCGATAGCAGCAGCCATAGGTTCTTCTATTATATAAACTTTTTTTGCACCGGCCAGTTCAGCAGCGTCCTTTACTGCACGGCGTTCTACAGGAGTTACACCCGAGGGAATGCATATTGTAACTCTTGCTTTTGAAAACAGTGTTCCCTTAAGGGCTTTTTTTATAAACTGGGCGAGCATGGTCGTTGTAATGTCAAAGTCAGCTATAACACCGTTTTTGAGCGGCCTTACAGCTATTATCGAGCCGGGTGTCTTGCCTATGATTTCCTTGGCTTCATGTCCCACATAGCTTGCACTCTCATCACGCGTATTTACAGCAACAACTGAAGGCTCGCGGATGATTATTCCCTTGCCTTTCATATATATAAGTGTGTTTGCAGTACCAAGATCTATTCCTATGTCTTTTGTAAACATCAATCATTCTCCTCTTTGAACAGATAAAATTAGTATATGTATTTTTTGAGTATATTATTGAGATAAAATTTGGGTTAGTCGATAAATTTTGAAAAAACAGTGTAGATTGTAATTGCTCCGATGATGCACAGAATCTGTGCGATGCTTACGTTAAATGTGAAACCGAGAGAGATTGTAAAAATTATCAGATCAAGTTTCAGTGGTGAGTCATGACCGAAACCGAAAGAGGCTGTATATGAAAGGATACCGCTGCTTGTCTGCTGGCTGACATATCCGCCGATTATAATTGCACTTATTATGAGAATGATGAATACAAAACCTTTTCTTGAGAGTTTCATTTATCTTTTTTCCTTTCTTAAAATTTTTTTATTTTATTCCGCGGAAATACAGACCACGCGTTATTCCTTCAGGAGCAGAGGCCGATCCGTCCATGTAATCTTTTATTATTTTTTTTATTTCCTTTTCATTTTCATCTGTAAAATACAGTGTTATGAAGTCCATGTTTTTAAATGTCTCAGGCTTGTCTGCGAGGTAGACAGCATCTGAATTGAAGATTTCGGTGTAGCCTTCTGTGCACATTACTCTGAAACTGCGTCCTGTGCGGTCAGTGATGCTGTGTCGGCATCTGCCGCATCCGACAGAGTTTTTTACAGGACAGTTTACTGTCAGCATAAGCGGAAGCTTTCCGTAGGCAATAATTCCTTTTTTTGATGAACAGTGTATTCTGTCAGCCTGGGAAGCTTTCAGTTCAAAGGAGAGTGTGATGTCATCTGTTCCGTATCCGGAAATAATTTCTGCAGACTGTGAATTTGCGATATTCAGACCGAAGTCACCGTGCAGGGTAAATCCCATTTCTCTGCCTGTGTGTATATATTCAGCGTTGGTACACATGATGTGTGAAAATCCGAATTTTTTTAAAGTTTTCATATCGTTTAGAATCAAATCTCTGTTAAAGATAAAACGAGGCATTTCGGCTATTACCCGTTCTTTTATACCGGTTAGTCTTTCTGCGTTTTTAAGAAGATTATTGAGAGGCAGGATAATGAATTCGGCATTATCTGTGTCTGCATCTGCAAGCAGTTCATATTTTTCAGAACGTATTCTCAGGGAAGTATGTCCTTTGCTATGGGATTCAGGATATTTTTCTGTGGTAAAGTTTTTGTTTATTTTTCCGGAAATCCTGGTTTCTCTCATATCATATAGCCTTTCCACTGCTTCACGTCTCATCTGATTAATGGATGAGACAGGTATGGAAAGATTTTCGCCCACAGAGATTCTGATTTCTCCCTGAGTATAGATAGTGTCACCGAGCTTTGAGAGCTGGCGGGAAATATCCTCTTCAGATATTGCTTTTTTCAGAGCAGGCTCAGGTTTCATTCCGTAAACTGTACATGAAAAACCGTCACTGTCTGAAGCTGAAAGTGATGTATTTTTATCTTTCTGCACACTGACATCGAAGCTGAGTTCCGATACCTTTTTTTCCTTTCTGTACAGCTGCCGGAGATCAGGAAGTACAGAAGCTGATGACATGACATCATCCCTGTCCCTAATGCCGAACATTTTTTTCCGTTCTCCGGTGAAGTATCCGTCTGTAAAGCCGTTCCTTGAAAATGCTGCTCTTAGTGAATCAGCATCATATGCAGTTCCGTCAAGTGCATTTCTGTATGCTGAAACAGCGGCAGCAACGTATTCAGGACGTTTCATTCTGCCTTCTATCTTAAGCGAGGTCACACCGAGTTTTTTAATTGCTTCGATGTGTTCTGCAAGTGACAGATCCTTCAGCGACAGACAGTGTTCATTCTGATTACTGCACGGTGAAAACGGAAGACGGCAGCTTTGTGCACACAGTCCCCGGTTTGCACTTCTTGAACCAATCATAGCTGACATATAGCACTGACCGGAAACAGACATGCAGAGAGCGCCGTGTACGAAAATTTCGGTTTCGATATCAAGTGCGGTTATTTCGGAAATCATCTGTTCAGATGCTTCCCGTGAAATAACCACCCGTGAAAAACCAAGTTCCTTTGCAAACAGTGCTCCTCCGACCGAATGAACTGTCATCTGTGTTGAAGCATGCAACGGAATATCCGGTGCGATGTTCTTTATAATGTATGCAGCTCCCGGGTCCTGAACAATAAATGCATCAGGGGAAAGCTCTGCATATTTTTTGATTTCTTCAGTAAAATCAGGCAGCTGAACATCAGTCAGCATAGTATTTACTGCAATATGAAGTCCTGCACCGTATCTGTGGCACATCCTTGCTGCGCTTTTCATTTCTTCGATATCGAAGTTCAGGGCATTCTGTCTTGCAGAAAAATTTTTTCCGCCGATATAAACGGCATCTGCACCGCATCTGAGTGCAGCGGTAAGTGATTCGGTACTTCCGGCCGGAGCAAGTAATTCCATACTAAAAAACCTTATCTTTTATTTTTGTTTTCGAGTTCTGCGATTCTGTTTCTGAGAGTTTCTATTTCTCTGAGAGCACTGTCACGTTCAAGACGTGCCTTTGATGCTTCGTCTGCATATGCCTTGAGCTGTGTGCGAAGATTATCGTTGTCTTCGTTGCAGTGATTCATCTCATCGAGAGTTGAAAGAGCTATCATAACAGAAGCGGAGTATACCGATATGTTGAAATTACCGCCTACTATCTCAGCAATGTTTTTCTCAAGCTTTCTTGCGAGTGCATAAACATATGACGGTTCTTCGTCTGTATGCAGTGTGTATTCCTTGCCGCATATTACAACCTTTACTTTGTTCATGTGGTATAATTCCTTTCTGAAAAAATGTAATTTCTGTAAAATTAATGAAGACTAAAAAGCCTACATAATTATTATAATATATTTTTCTGACGTTGCATAGACCCTAAAAAAATTTTTTTGAGAAAAAATATTATTTGTATGTATTTTTTCGGAAAAATAAAAAACACAGTGTCATCTGGGTGACACTGTGCTTTCAGTGATTAGTAAAAAGTGATTTTCCATAGTTCCGAAACTATAGTTTTTTGATTTCTGTTAATTAGATGCCCGAAAGTCCGGAAAGGTTCCCTTAAAAAAAATATTTTTTTCGGGGAACCTTTTTTGATTTCGGAGCATCTTATTTACGAGTATTGACAAAGCATGAATTCAAGGGTAAAATAAGCATATCGGATTAATACCAGAAGGGGATACATATGTATGAATTCAAAGGAACAGTTTAGTCAGCTTGTTATGAAGCATAAAGATTCTCTTTTCTTTACAGCCAAGTCGATACTGCGGAACGATGCTGATGCAGAGGATGCTGTATGCAGTGCTATAATGAAAGCCTTTGAAAGTTTCGGACAGCTGCGCGAACAGGAATATTTTAAATCATGGATAACACGTATTGTTATAAATGAAGCCTATATGATATGCAGAAAAAACAGGAATCTGCAGTCTGTGGAAGAGATGGCTACAGAGCCGTCATACAATGACTATCATGACGAAATGTGGGAGATAGTCAATTCTCTGGATGAAGAATTCAGAACCGTCATTATAATGTTCTATTATAATGATATTCCTGTAAAGGAAATAGCAGAGTACCTTAATATTGCTCCCGGGACAGTTAAGTCGCGTCTTAACCGCGGAAGGCAGAAACTCAGGGAAATGATTACTATATGATAACAAATAAGAAAGGTGTGATTTTATGCGTAAGGATGATATGCTCAGAAAGAGTATAAAGAACAGGGAAAATCTTATTCCGGACGGCTACAGTCAGAGAATCTCCGATCTTCTTGCATCTCTTCCTGATGAGATACCTGATTCGTCTGATTCAGAGGCGGCAGTTATAAGTCATAAATCCCGCATAATAGATATAAGAACATTTGTTTCAGCGGCAGCAGCATTTGCTGTGGTTTTTACTGCTGTAATCTCGGTATCAAAAATGCAGGGTTCAGCATTTGATAAAAATCATGATGAAGGCAAGATGTATGCGGTTACTTCTGTTTCAACAACTGCATCAGGTGAGATAAGGACAGAGACAGCTGTTACTTCATCCGTGACTGATGTTTCCGATGACTCACGGATTCCGGCAGAGGCGGAGGTAACAACAGTGGTACAGGAAAACAGAACAACAGAGGCAGCAAATACAGCAGCCGGTCCGGCTGTAACCAAAGTTCCGGACAAGACAGCACTAGCTGTTTCCGGAGGATCCGTACCTGCACATACAGATCCTGTTCAGCCTGAAGTGACAAACCCGAACAGATTCCCGAACCGTCCTGATGTTACGGGCAATCCGAATAATCCTGCTGATCCTGGTTATCCTGACCATCCTGGCAACCCGGATAACCCTGCTGATCCTGGTTATCCTGACCGTCCTGGCAACCCGAACAACCCGGATTATCCTGACAATCCCGGACATGAAAACGGAAACAGGGTTCCGTTTGTAACAGAACCTTTTGACAGGGAAGATTATCCTGAGCCGGATTATGACAGAGATGAAGAATGGTACGATGAGCACTATAAAGATAACGGCAGAAATGAATTCAAAGGATATGATGATTTTTCTGATATCATAGACGAATATGAAAAGATAAAAAAGGAAACAGAGGAAAAAATTGAGTCTGAAAAGGAAAAAGCAGAAAATATTATCAGAGAATACGAAGAACAGTAATAAAAACGGCCATGCAGTTATATGATATGCTGCATGGCTGTTTTTCAGTCCGGTACAAATGCACCGCTTCAAATCGAATCTTATGCAAATCATGCAGAAGAAAAAAACCGGTATCGCTATGATACCGGTTTTTGCCTTGAAAGTCTGATTATCTTCTGCGGAAGTCCTGATATGAGCTGAGTTTCCATCCCTCGTCTGTTTTAATCATTTCTTCTGTGTATCTGAAGTGTAATACAACATATTCATTAAGTGTGATTTCTGCTTCGGAGAAATATTCGCCATAATAACCGCTGCTGATAAGTTTTTCATTAATTAGCGCTGCGACATCATTCGTATCTGCTATTTCCTTCTCAGCTACAAGACCTTTGTTTACAAGTTCAGAGATTTCACAAAGTTCTTCGCAGTCTATCATTACTTTGATATATGAATCTGAAGATTCCTGAATTTTTGCAAAACAGTAATCATATCCTGATCTCACCGGACTTGTACTTATCATCTTAAGCTCACCGTCAACACTTCCTGTATTCCACATGTCAATCGCTTTTTCAGCAGGATATGAACCAAATGTTCCCCCTTCTGTAAAGAAATAATTAATAAGATCGCAGTAACTGTTATAGCTGTAACCAGTAAGGTATTCAGAATTACCAAGATAGTTTTCTTCAGAACTGTCAGTGATTACTCTGTCAGCAAATTTTGTGAATATTTCTGCACGCATGAGTTTATAAATCTGTTCCTCATTAAGTCCTGCAGATGTAAGTGCCTGTGCCATAGGGTCGTTCGAATAGTCAACCTGTTCATTAAGGAAATAATCCTTAAGATTCTTAAGTTCCTTTGCAGCTTTTGTAGTCTGTGACTGATTTTCTGCTGATACTTCTGAATTATGATCGGATGCACTGCCTTCAGATTCTTCTGTTGATTTTTCACTTACAGCAACTATTTCTGTAACCCTGGACGGAGCTGTATTCAGTTGATCTGGAATTGCAGTAACCGGATTTTCTGAAGTATTTAAAACTGAATTTTTTGAAATATTTGTAACAATATTTTCTGAAGAAGTTGTTTTTGGATTTTCAGAAACTGGTGAAATTTCATTTAATGTCGTGATTTTTATTTCGTTGTTACCGTAGTCTGTATCTGTTTTGTTTTCCTGGAATATTATTCCTGATACGAGGCATGCACATGCTGCCACTGCAGCTATATATTTCATCATATTATTATTCCTCCTGTATTCTATTACTTTTGCTGATATAATCTCTTCTTTGTCATATCTGTTTTCTGAATTATCTGCTGATTCTTTCTGCTTAATGATGTCAAATATTCTGTTTTTCTGTTCATCTGAAAGACCGGTGCAGCTGTCATTTATTTTCTCAAGTGTTTCCATTTCGAGACCGCTTTCGTCAGAAAGAATTTCTGTTATCCTGTCTTTGTTTTCCATAATCAGAACACCTCCTTTAATGTAAGTATTTTTCCAAGTTTTTCCCGGGCTCTCTGACTTCGTTTATTCACAGCTGAAGTAGTCATTTTGGGAGTTTTTGCTATTTCAGCAACTGTTTTTCCGTAGAAGAACTGAAGTGTGATGATATCAGAATCAGGTTTTCCAAGGTTAAGCACTTCGTTCCAGAGTGTTTCCTTTTCAGATTTACTGACAGATAATGTTTCCGGCGTTTCACTGTATACCGGTTCCTCGGCAATTTCATCGAGGTAGTCGTTCTGTAGTTTTCTGGCAGAAAGCTTTTTTAAAAGATTTACCGACCTTCTTTTCGAAACTACTGCAATGACTGCTTTCAGTGAATCCATTGTAAAATCATGTGACTTGCATTCCTTTACTGTTTCCATAAAGACATCAGCCACACATTCTTCCTTGTCCTGTTCATTCGCCAGACCCCGGACTTTGTCAGTTATTATTGTATACACATAATTGCCATAAGCATCAATCAGTTTTCTGTATCCTTCGTTATCAGATACCTGAAAAGCTGCTACTATTTCTTTATCAGAAATCATTTCTTCATCTCTCCTTATGTTTATATTTTCTGAAGCACTTCATTTATACGGTCAACACAAATCTTAAAAAGTGGACATAAAAGTAAAAAAAATTCAGAAATTTTCAGAATTTTTTCTGCATAAAAAATCCTGTAAGGAATCATAACATATATCAGCTTTAAAAGCTATATTTTTTTAAATTTTTTATTTACATTGACTACCGTTGTTTTCAGAATGATAACAGGCTTAAGATTATTTATGAGCATTTTTCCATATATTTCACGCGGACGGGAAGACAAAAATGTACATTCGGCACTGTTGAAACAATAATGCAATTATGTTATAATAATTATATATCCGCAAAATCTGTGTACAATAAAGGTACACTGAATAAATTTCTTAAGGTGAAAGGGAAAGAATTTATGCTTACAGATATCGAAATAGCTCAGGGAGCAAAAATGAAGAAGATTACTGAGATTGCCGAACAAATCGGAATCGGCCAGGATGATCTCGAACAGTACGGGCAGTACAAGGCCAAGGTTTCAGAAGCAGTTTATAAAAAACTTGAAAACAAGCCTGACGGAAAACTTATTCTTGTCACTGCTATAAATCCAACTCCTGCCGGCGAAGGAAAGACAACAGTAAGTGTCGGACTTGCTCAGGCAATGGCAAAGACAGGCAGAAAGGCTATGCTTGCACTCAGAGAGCCTTCACTCGGACCTGTATTCGGAATCAAGGGCGGTGCAGCAGGAGGAGGATATTCACAGGTTGTTCCTATGGAGGATATAAACCTTCATTTTACAGGGGATATGCACGCTATAACAGCAGCAAACAACCTTATCTGTGCTATGCTCGATAATCACATGCAGCAGGGAAATGAACTCAGAATCGACAGCAGAAGAGTTATCTTCAAACGCTGCCTCGATATGAATGACAGAGCACTCAGAAACACAATCATTGGTCTTGGCGGGAAAATCAACGGTGTTCCGCGTGAAGACGGTTTCCAGATTACTGTTGCCTCAGAAATCATGGCTATTCTCTGCCTTGCTTCCGACCTCGATGACCTTAAGAAGAGAATTTCAAATATACTTGTAGCATATAACCTTGACGGAGAACCTGTATTTGCCGGACAGCTCGGCGTTCAGGGGGCAGCAACAGCACTTCTTAAAGATGCACTTAAGCCGAATCTCGTACAGACACTTGAAAACAACCCTGTATTTATCCACGGCGGTCCTTTTGCCAATATCGCTCACGGCTGTAATTCAGTAAGAGCTACAAAGCTTGCCCTCAAGCTCGGTGACTATTGCATTACAGAAGCAGGATTCGGCTCGGACCTGGGGGCTGAAAAGTTCTTTGACATAAAGTGCCGTTTTGCAGGCCTTAAGCCTTCGTGCGTTGTACTTGTTGCAACTATCAGAGCACTTAAGTACAACGGTGGTGTTCCTAAGACCGAACTTACAGAGGAAAACGTTGAAGCACTTAAGAAGGGTATCGTAAACCTTAAGACACATATAGAAAACATGAAGAAGTTCGGACTTCCTGTTGTTGTTGCAATAAACAGGTTCCACACAGACAGCGATGCGGAAATCGCCGTTATCCGTGAAACATGTGAAGAACTTTCCGTGGAAGTATCACTTACAGAGATATTCGCTAAGGGCGGAGAAGGCGGAAAGGATCTTGCTGACAAGGTCTGCAGCACTATAGAAAAGGCTGAAAAGAACGGAGAAATCAACTTTGCACCAATCTATGACGAGAAACTTCCTGTCAAGGAAAAACTGGGAATAATCGCAAGGGAAATATACAGAGCGGATGGTGTTGTATTTACCGCTCAGGCTGAAAAGTCACTTAAGGAGATTGAAGCACTCGGATTCGCTGAACTTCCTGTATGTGTTGCCAAGACACAGTATTCACTTTCAGACAATCCTGCTCTTCTCGGCAAGCCTGAAAACTTCAGCATTACAGTAAGAGACCTTAAGGTTTCGGCAGGTGCCGGATTTATCGTTGCCTATACCGGAGACATCATGACGATGCCAGGTCTCCCGAAACAGCCGGCTGCTCTCAGAATCGACTGTGACAACGACGGAAACATCACAGGACTCTTCTGATATGGTTAAGTATAAAACAGAGTCTCCGGAGGAGACCATAGAACTTGCCACGAAGATAGGTGCTGTTCTCCGCAAGGGAGATGTTATCGCATACAGAGGTGGTCTCGGTGCGGGCAAGACAACATTTACACGTGGACTTGCCATAGGTGCCGGGCTTGATGATGAGGTCACATCACCGACATTTGCCCTTATAAATGAATATCACGGTGTTCTTGATATCTATCATTTCGACATGTATCGTATAGAGAGTACGGATGACCTTGAAACTACAGGATTTTTTGACTATCCCATGGACGAAAGCGTTTTTGTAATAGAATGGTCAGAGAATATAGCAGGTGTTCTTCCGGAAAATACCATATACATTGAGATAAAGCGTACAGGTGATGAATCCAGGGAAATAATTATAGAAGGAGATGAGCGGTTTGCAGATATTAGGAATTGACACATCCGGTAAAAATGCCTCTGCTGCAGTCTGGAATGACGGAAAGATTATATCTCAGTACTTTGTACAGACCAGAATGACACATTCTCAGGTTATTCTCCCCCTGTGTCAGAAAATGCTTGATGATCTTGGGATAGGCATTAAGGATATAGACAGATTTGCTGTGGCTGCAGGACCGGGTTCATATACAGGACTCCGAATCGGAATATCAGCAGTTAAGGCACTTTCGTTCGGCCTTGGAAAGAAGTGCAACGGTATTTCCACACTTGAAGCTATTGCCTATAATTTTGCAGGTGCAGCAGACTGCTTTGTCTGTGCTATGATAAAGGCAAGGCTTGATATAGTTTACTGTGCAGTTTTCAGAATAAATGGTGACAGTGTTTCATACTGTATGAATGATACAATGATGACAACGAAAGAACTTGCAGATAAACTCAGGGAGTTTGAAGGAAGAATTATCGCTGCCGGAGATGCTGCGGAGGATTTTGTCTCAGGTATACCGGACAGCAGGATAACTCTTGCGCCTGCACATCTCAGAGGACAGCTTGCGGCAGGAATCTGCATGGCTTCAGCCGTAAGAGAAGGGCAGGAACCGGACGATATAGATGCCCTGTATATGCAGATTACAAAGGCTGAAAAAGATTTATTGAAAAAAGATTTATAAAAATTGTTGATTTTTTATAGAATTAATGTTATAATTTAATCATTATTTTAGGAATTTAACAGGAGGAAGTATGATGATAGCGATTGGATGCGATCATGCAGGTGTTGAACTTAAGGATGAAGTGATTAATTTCCTCAGGGAAAAAAATATAGAAGTCACTGACTGCGGTATAAAGTCCGGTGAAAAATGTGATTATCCTGATATGGCCGAAAAGGTATGCGGAATGATTACTTCAGGTGAGGCTGAAAAGGGAATTCTCATATGCGGAACAGGTATTGGAATGTCGATGGCTGCAAACAAGATAAAGGGAATCCGTGCTGCAGTTTGTACAGAACATTTTTCAGCAAAGTATACGCGTCTTCACAATGATGCAAATGTGCTCTGCATGGGTGCGAGAGTTGTCGGACCGGGACTTGCGCTTGAGCTTGCCGATATATTTGTCAGCACCGAATTTGAAGGCGGACGTCACCAGAGAAGAGTAGACCTTATTTCAAAACTGGAAGAAAAATAATTTATTCACAATAAATTCATTTAAAAGGAGGAAAAGATATCATGTATAAAAATGTAAAAATAATCGAACATCCGCTTGTACAGCACAAACTTTCACTTCTCAGAGACAAGACTACAGGTTCAAAGGAATTCAGAGAGCTTATCTCGGAAACAGCTATGCTTATGTGCTACGAAGCAACAAGAGATCTTCCGCTTAAGGAAGTGGAGATTTCAACACCTCTTGCAGCTGCAAGGACGAAGATTATCTCAGGACGTAAGCTTGCATTTATTCCTATCCTCAGAGCAGGGCTTGGAATGGCAGAAGGTGCCATGGAACTTGTTCCGGCAGCAAAGATAGGTCATGTAGGTACATTCCGCGATCCTGAAACTCTTGAATCTGTTCTTTACTACAGCAAGCTCCCTGAGGATATCAATGAACGTGATGCAATTATTCTTGATCCGATGCTTGCAACAGGTGCTTCTGTATGTGTTGCCATTGATGAACTGAAGAAAAAGAATGTAAAGAGCATTAAGTTCATGTGTATTATTGCTTCTCCGGAAGGTCTTGAAAAGGTTGCTTCAGAACATCCGGAAGTTGAGATTTACTGTTGTGCGGTTGATGATCATCTTGATGAACATAAGTATATTATACCTGGTCTTGGTGATGCAGGAGACCGTATCTTCGGCACAAAGTAATTTATCCCGGTTTTTTATTTTTAAGACGCTTCTTTCTGAGGCGTCTTATTGTTCTTTTAAGATAAATTCTGATATTCTGTGTTAAAGAGTTTATAAACTTTATTATATCCCGCGGTTTCTTTCCCATTACAACAGCGGCAGCTATAAGAAACGGAACTGTAGGAAATACAGGGAGGACAAGTCCGACAGCTCCGATAAGAACAAGAATAAACGCCAGAACAATTCTAAGAATTTTTAAGATTTTTTTCAACAGATCAGTCCTTTGATATAATGATATATATTATATTATGCCTTGATGAATCTGAAAATAATACTGATTTTAAAAACTGATTAAAATTACCGTTAATAAGGAGGAAAACACATGGAAGACAAGATAAAGATTTTTCAGAAATGGATTGACGAATCATCGGATACTGTATTTTTCGGGGGGGCAGGAGTTTCAACGGAGAGCGGAATTCCTGATTTCAGAAGTACTGACGGCATATACAGCCTGAAATATGCCTATCCGCCGGAACAGATAATCAGCCATGAATTTTTTTACAGCAACACAGAAGAATTCTACAGGTTCTATCGTGACAAGCTTGTTACTCCGGACGCAAAGCCGAACATGGCACATCTGAAACTTGCACAGCTTGAAAAGGCCGGTAAACTAAGTGCTGTTGTTACACAGAATATAGATGGACTTCACCAGATGGCAGGAAACAAAAAGGTTTTTGAGCTGCATGGAGCTGTAAGCAGAAACTTCTGTCTTGAATGCGGAAAGAGATACTCTGCAGACTACATTATGAACAATACTCCTGTTCCGCACTGTTCGTGCGGCGGACTTATCAAGCCTGATGTTGTTCTCTATAACGAAGGGCTTGACGACAATATCGTAAGCGGTGCAGTAAAGGCCATATCTTCGGCAGAACTTCTTATAGTTGGAGGTACTTCTCTTGTTGTTTATCCTGCAGCAGGTCTTCTGAGATATTTCAGGGGAAAACATATTGTTCTGATAAACAAGTCTGCCACATCGTTTGATAAAAACGCAGACCTTGTATTCAACGAGTCAATCGGGGAAGTATTCCGTCAGATTGAGGTTAAGTATCCTGATGAACAGTAAGAATAATCTCACAACAGGGAACGCAGCAGCCACCCTTGTAAAATTTGCATTTCCGTTTCTGCTTGCCTGTTTTCTGCAGACCTTCTACGGTATGGTCGATATGTATGTAGTCGGAAAATACAACGGAGCAGAGACCATAACGGCAGTATCGGTCGGAAGTCAGATCATGCATATGATAACTGTAATGACTGCCGGATTTACTATGGGGATTACGGTTCGTGTCGGCAAGGCGGCCGGTGAGAAAAATGAAAGGGAGGCAGCCCGTGCAGCCGGTGCTTCATCTGTATTTTTCCTGCTGGGCTCTGTAATCTGTGCAGCAGTTCTCCTCATGATGAATTCACAGATAGTACATATAATGAAGACACCTGAAGATGCGGTTGCGGAAACCGGCTCATATCTGAGGATATGTCTTGCCGGAATGCCTCTTATTATGCTTTACAATATTATCAGCAGCATTTACAGAGGTGCAGGTGATTCGAAAAGTCCGATGCTGTTTATATCTGCAGCATGTGTCGTGAATGTATTTCTTGATTTTCTTTTTGTCGGTACATTCGGAATGGGAGCAAAGGGTGCAGCTCTTGCAACTGTTTCCGGACAGCTTGTAAGCTGTATATTTGCGGCAGTCTTTCTTATAAAAAAAGGAGCGGGCTTCAGATTCGAAAAAGAGGATTTTTCCTTCGACAGAAACCAGCTTTTCGCTTCTCTCAGGATAGGTTTTCCGGTTGCTATGCAGGACGGATTCATCCAGATAGCATTTATAATTATAACTGTCATTGCAAATATGAGAGGGCTTACAGCTGCCACAGCAGTCGGCATAGTTGAAAAGATTATCGGTTTTATGTTCCTTGTTCCTTCTGCGCTGCTTTCTGCAGTTTCTGCAATTACAGCTCAGAATATGGGGGCAGGAAACAGACCCCGTGCCCGTCTGACTCTTCGCTACGGACTTGTAATTACAGCTGTTTACGGATTACTCTGTGCTGTTTACTGTCAGTTTCTTTCACATACTCTTGTGGGACTGTTTACAAAGGATGCGGAAATTCTTGCAGCCGGATGTGATTATCTGCGTTCGTATTCATTTGACTGTATGTTTGCCGGCATGCATTTCTGTTTCAGCGGTTACTTCTGCGGTGACCAGAAATCAGAAATATCATTTATCCACAACATTATTTCCATAGTGGTTATGAGAATTCCGGGAGCATATCTTGCAAGCCGTCTTTTTGCAGATTCACTCTGGCCTATGGGACTTGCAGCGCCTCTGGGATCACTACTCTCGGTATTTATCTGCGCAGGATTCTACTTATATTATCTGAAAAAAGAAAAAAAGTCATACTGAGTTTTCGGTATGACTTTTTTTAGAGAAATTTTTTTGAAAAATGAGACTTTCTAATATCTTCGATTGTTTATATTAACAGAAAGGGGGAAACAGGATGAATTTTGAAGATATATACAGGCGAAATATTGATACTGTATACGCAACAGCATTTCTCCATCTGAAAAATAAAAGTGATGCTGAAGATGCAGCCCAGACAGTGTTCATGAAATATCTCGCCGCCAGTCCTGATTTTACAGATGAAAACCACGAAAAAGCGTGGTTTATACTGACCACGCGAAATCACTGCAGAAATACACTTAAACACTGGTGGAACAGATTAAGGACGGACACTGAAAATGAAGAAAGCTGTGTTTCAGTATTTGCCGGTGAAAAAGACGGAGACCTTACGGAGACGCTTATGACTCTTCCGGAAAAATACCGTGAACTGATTTATCTTTACTACTACGAGGAATATTCAGTAAAGGAAATATCACATATAACCGGTAAAAATGAAAGTACGATAAGAACACAGCTTGCAAGAGCAAGGGAGAAACTAAAGAAAAAACTTGAAAGGAAAGGTGTTTGCTGTGAAAGATCTGAAGTCAACCTCAATGTTTGAAAACCTTAAACCTGATGAAGAACAGAAGAAGAAAATATATAACAGAATTATGGAACAGAAACCGGAAATTCAGGACACAGAGATAAAGATATCTGAAGAGAGAAAACCATGGTTCAGAGGTCTGGCATTGCCTGCAGCAGTCGCACTTATGATCTGCTTTACGGTCATGGCTGTTGCCGGAGCTGAAAAAAATGTTCCTCCATCCGATATCCCCGCCGCCCCGATGCTGACCGAACCGCAGGTCACAGAAACGGCTGCTGAAGAGATTTCGTTCTCACCGGAAAAATCATACAGAGCCTTTGTTTCAAGGGACAGCAGTCAGGCTCCGAAACTCAAAACAGATTACGGGAATTATGTTGCCGGAGTTAATTATGAAAGAACCGAATATTATATCAGTGCATTAAATCAGACAACAGGGGAAAAAATCAGTATTCTGAATGCGAACGGAAGACCGCTTAATGTAATCTATGATGCTTATTTATATAATGATGAAATATATATAATGGGTGCAGACAATGAACTGGTCAGTATATGCGTTTATGATAAAAATCTTCAGAATACCGGCAGAGACCTGTTCGTTACCGATGACAGAAGAATAAACTCATTTATTTTATCAGAAAAATATTTTTATGTTTTTAATAATACATCAGGTGATATCAGCAAATACAGTATGGACGGAGACTTTATTGAATCTCAGAATGTGATGCTTCAGAATGTGAATCTTAATGCAGGATCCGACATGATGCTTACGGAATCAGGAAATATAGTCGTTTCTGCAGACGCTTCGGATTCGGCATGCCTGCTTTTTTATGACGGTGACTTAAACTATATCAAAACAGAAAAATTTCCGGATGAATACAAGCTAAACGTATGCCGTTTTTCGAAAGGAAGAATTATATCATCAGACGTGGAAAATAATTCTTATATATGGAATATAACAAGTGAAGATGAACTTGTTCCGGAGAGCGATATTATCATAGAAAGTGAAGATGAAAATTCACATTTTCAGTATAGTCCGATATCTGATGATGTATATGACTTTTATTATAATATAAACGGAACAAAATTCGGATATAATTATGATGACGGAAAAAGTGTTATGCTGGATGATAATGATTATGTATGTTTTATCAGTACGGAAGAATCGGATTTTGCATTCGCAAATGAAGCAGTAAATTATTATGATGTAATCCCGTATCCGTTAAACGACCCGGATATAAATAAGCCTGTTATTGAAATAAAGACTGATGATTATATGAAAAATATTACGGTAAATGACGGTGAAAAACAGTATCCTGTAGTAATAGAATATCCCGAAAATCTGAATATCAATAATATATTTACCACATCTGAAGACCGAATAATGGTTCAGTTTTATGATAACAGTAAAGTGAACAGTTTCTGTCTTATGGAGATTAATCCGGAAAAAGGTGAACTTACAGAGGTAAAGACGGATAACTTTGATTATCTTACAGCAATCAATTATCAGCCTGGATTCGGAAAATATTCTGTACTGTATTTTAATGAGAGAGGAATTTACGGAATACTGAAAGGCGGAAAAGACAGTGACTGCGAAAAAATAATTGATTTCAGCAAAATAGACTTTGAAGATTCAGGAAGATATGATTCAAAGGAAGTAAAAAGCTATATAAACGGATTGTATGAAGATGAAACAGGAAATTTATATCTGGAAGCATACAAGGGACTTACTCTCAAACTTGAGGAAAAATAAGATAGCGGACCGGAAAAAATCCGGTCCGTTTTATATTGTAAACACAAATCCGACCTTTATCGCCAATAAACTGTCTAACATTCACAAAGTCGAAAAAATCCCCGAAAAAGTGTTGACAGAGACGTATCTGCGTGATATAATAATAAAGCTGTCTGACACGGAAGTAAAACGGAAGACAGGAAAGTATCTTGAAAATTGAACAATGCACAATACAAAACCCTTGAAGATTCCGAGA
>JAUNJJ010000052.1 GCA_030533325.1 Oscillospiraceae bacterium | reverse complement strand
TCCATGATATCATGATTTGAAATCTTTTAAAAGACACGGTCTATTTGACGATTACTCATATTTGAACTGTCCGTTTTACGTATATATTACAAAGATTTCATTTTCTCTTGCTTGCTTCTGCGGTAATTATATGATAAAATCAATGTATAAACAGCAAAAACAAGCAAAAGGAGAATACAGTAATGAATACTGATAAAATTAAACTTGTCGTTTTCGACTGGGCAGGGACTACTGTGGATTATGGTTCATCCGCACCAATGGTTGTATTTGAAAGGGTATTTGCCGAGGCTGGAATTAAACTAAGCCGCAGTGAGATCAACGGACCTATGGGAATGGAAAAGAAAGCGCATATTCGTTCGCTGCTTTTACTGGAAACCGTTTCAGAGCAATGGAAAGAAAAATATGGCAAAGCCTGGAATGAAAATGATGTTGAAATGCTTTATGAAAAATTTGAGGATATGCTTGAAAAGGTCGTTGCAGAATACAGCGTTCCTGTTGAGGGCGTTATCGAAACAGTTGAGAAGCTTCGGAAAATGAATATTAAGATTGGCTCAACTACTGGTTACACATCTGAGATGATGGAAAATGTTATACCTCGTGCTAAATCAGCCGGATATTATCCGGACTGCGTAGTAACACCGGATATAACAGGAATGGGCAGACCGTCACCGTTTATGCTTTACGAATGCATGAGACTGTTTGATGTTTATCCTGCAAATCTTGTGGTAAAGGTCGGAGATACAGTTACAGACATTGCAGAGGGTAAAAATGCAGGGGCGTGGAGTATAGGTGTTCTTAAAGGTTCCAATCTTCTCGGACTTACAGAAGATGAATACAACTCCCTGTCTGCAGAAGAGCTTGCAGAATATAAAGCAAAAGCGAAACAGAAATATCTTGATGCAGGTGCGGATATGGTAATTGACAGCATAAGAGAACTTCCAGATGCCATTGAGAAAATCAACATCAGGCTTGAAAGGGGAGCAGAAAAGTGAACAGCTATTATAATCCGGTAAAGGTTATTTACGGAAACGGTGCAATAAACGAAGTAAAGTCACTTATTGATAATATCATTTCGCCATGCGGCAGAGTTCTTATCATTACGTGGAACGAATTCACAGAGCAGCTTGATGTTTTTGCCGGACTTTACGACAGCTATGAAATCCGCACAGTTTGTTTTAAGGAATCAAATCCAACGGTTGAGCAGCTGTTTGATCTGTATTATGAAACATCGGAATATATGCCTGAAGTGGTCATTGCCATCGGCGGAGGCAGTGTAATGGATGTGGCAAAATCCCTCTGCTGCTTTTACGGAAAGGAAATCTCCTCTCCAGATGAAATGCGCAGAATAATATCCGAAAAGAATTTTGGAATACCCCGTGCAAAATGGATAGGTGTGCCAACTACGTCCGGAACAGGAAGCGAAGTAACTTGCTGGGCAACTATATGGGACCCGACGCAGAATGTAAAGCGTTCTGTTGAATCTCACAATAATTTTGCATATGCGGCGGTTGTTGACCCTGATCTGACGGAAAATATGCCTGTTAAGCTTGCAGTATCATCTGCACTTGATGCAGTAGCTCATGCTATTGAAAGTTACTGGGCAAACGGCTCAAATATTATTTCAAGGGCACTGGCTCTGGGCGCAGTAAGGACTGTAATGGGTCATATCGATTCACTTCCTGGTGGAGAAAAAAATGCGCACGCATATATGGCACAGGGCAGCGTGACAGCGGGAATGGCTTTCAGTTCCACAAAAACCACCGCTTGTCACTCAATTTCATACCCCCTGACTATGAAGTACGGTATTCCTCATGGTACGGCGGTAAGTATGCTGCTTGCTCCTGTTATGGAGATAAACAGTTCTTCGATTGCTGACTATAATTCTCTTCTTGATGCACTTGGGGTAAACAGCGCAGGTGAGCTGGGCAGCAAAATAAGAAATATCCTTACACGTGCAGAGATACCTTGCTCCCTGGAGGCATGGGGAGTAAAAAAGGACGAGCTTCCTTGTCTTGCCGCACTTGGCATTACAAAGGGGAGAGCTGATAATAATCCTGTTGAATTTACGGAGGAAACAATTCTTTCCGTACTTGAGAAAATATATAACGAATAATTTAAAAGGAGTAAATTTATGAAAAAGAATATCAAGCGTTATATTTGTGCATTTACAGCGGCTATGGGTATTTCTGTGTTTGCTGTTGGCTGTTCTGATACATCTGCGTCGAAGTCAGCTTCCGCAGGTGGTGAGGATGGCATATTTACTATTGCCTATGCTCCAAATGAATCTACCGATCAGAGCACAGATGCAAGAAACGGTCTTGCAAAGGATCTTGAAGAACTTCTCGGATGCAAGGTAGAGGAAATTCAGGCAAGCGATTACAATGCAATCATTGAGGCTCTCAGAACAGACAAAGCAGATATGGCTTATATGGGTGCCCTTGCTCTGGCACTTGGTTCTGAAAGAGCAGGAATTGAGCCTATTGTTATGAAAGCAGAGGACGGCGACCGTGATAAAGCTGTATATCATTCTGTGCTTATCACTTCGTCTTCGAATTCTGACATAAACAGCATTGCCGACATAAAGGGAAAAACAATGGCATTTGTTGATCCTGATTCCACTTCTGGCAACCTTGTTCCCTCTGCAGAAATAATAAAAGCCTTTCCCGATGAGGGCCTCAATTCTGAAAAACTGCATACTAACGGAGATTTCTTTGAAGCTGTAAGTTTTTCCGGTTCTCATCAGGCAGGCCTTCATGCTGTTATCAAGGGTGATGTTGACATTGTTCCGATCTCAGATCAGATACTTGCATCCGAAATATCCAAGGGCAGTGCAAATGAAGATGACGTGAAGGTTATTCATGAATCCGGTGCTATCCCTGCCGAAGCAATGGTAGTTGCAAAGTCTGTTGATGATGAAACACGCAAAAAGCTTACGGATTTCCTTGTTGCATATGATAATCAGGCATACTTTACCGACGTAATAAAAAAGGACAATGCAAGATTTATCGCTTCAAGTATAGAAGATTATAAGGATATAATCGAACTTAACAATATCATTAACAACGAATAATTATATGCGGTGAATAAAATGTCTAGTATTTTAAAGTTTGATAATGTATCAAAGATCTATTCCAATGGTACACAGGCACTGAAAAATGTATCATTCAGCGTAAACGAGGGGGAATTTATCTCTGTTATCGGACCTTCCGGTTCGGGAAAATCAACAATTCTGCGTTCAATCAACAAGCTTATTGATATAAGCTCCGGAGAGATATATTTTGACGGAGATGCAGTTTCGGCACAGAAGGGTAAAAATCTCCGTCATATGCGCAGAAAAATCGGAATGATATTTCAGAATTATAACCTTGTGTACAGTCTTTCGGTACTTCAGAACGTACTGCACGGCTGCCTCGGTTATATGAGCGGGGTATGCGGTGTTGTCGGAAATTATTCTGAAGAGGACAAGAAAAGAGCGATTTCGCTTCTTCAGGAGCTGGGTATGGAGCAGTTCTGTTACAACAGAGCATCCGATCTTTCCGGTGGACAAAAGCAGCGTGTAGGAATAGCAAGAGCAATAATGCAGAATCCAAAAGTTTTACTTTGCGACGAGCCTATCGCTTCTCTGGACCCGTCAAGTGCCAAAACAATAATGGATCTTCTCAAGAACATGACACACAAACGAAATATTGCCTGTATAGTCAATCTTCATCAGCTTGACGCAGCGCTAAAATATTCAACCCGTATAATCGGACTGTCAAAGGGTACGGTCATATTTGACGGTACTCCGTCTGAGCTGACAGATAACATTATAGAGTGCATTTACGGTACATCACGTGAAAACCTGATGATGGGAGGTGCTGAGAATGAATGAAAAAATACCTGTTATCGCCAAAGGTCAGAAAAAAGTTTATACCGGTTTTATTATAGCGGCGATAGTTTTGTTCGTTCTCACTTCTCTTTATACGAAATTTAACATTTTTACACTGATAAAAAACAGTGATGAATTCTGGTCTTTCATCATCAACGATTTTCTTCCTCCTGCATTGCCGAAAGCAAGCAGCATAGGCGGGGTGCTTTCAAGTGTTCTTGTAACTCTTGCTCTTGCAATGGCATCAACTACTGTTGCGGCAATTCTTGCTTTTTTCGCTGCACTTTTCGGAAGTGAAAAAATCTCACCGTTTCCGAAGCTTGCAAAATACGTTAGAGCTGTTGCTACCTTCCTGAGAAATATTCCTGCACTTGTATGGGCGTTTATACTGTTTTCGTCACTCGGAATAGGAACAGGAGTAGGCTTTGTGGCACTGTGTATCACCAGTTTTGCATTTATGGTAAGAGCGTTTGTGGAAACTATGGATGACATATCTAATGACTGTGTAGAAAGTCTGCTTACAGTGGGTGCAGGTTTCCCTCAGAGAGTTGCTCAGGCTATTTTGCCTTCATGTTTGAGCGGATTTCTGTCATGGTTTCTCTACTGTATTGAGGTCAATATAAGAGCATCTACAATTGTTGGAATGGTTGGCGGCGGCGGAGTTGGTTTAACGTTGTTTTCGTACATAAAGGGCTTTCAGTACGATGTTGCACTTAGTATCATCCTGCTGATAGCATTGATGATAATCGTTGTTGACCGCATTACTGCAATGCTTAGAAAGGAGCTTCAGAAATAATGGAAAATACGCTGACAAATTCAGAAGTTTACACAAATTCAGGTGATCACTCGCCTAGAAAAATTCCTGTGGGCTGCAGGGATAAAAACAAATTTATACCGGGATTTATGATAGGATCACTTGTGCTTGCAGCAGTAAGTCTTGTATATCTTGATATAGACTGGGTGAAAATTGCCGGAAGAGTTCCTCAGATAGGTACAGTATTCTTCAGACTTGCACATTTTGATTTTGGAAATATTGAAATTATCGGCAGTGCAATATTGGAAACAGTATCTATTGCGGTTTTGTCACTTCTTTACAGCCTTGTTCTGGGAATAGTTTTTGGAATGCTGGCTGCAAGAAATATCACGAAAATAAAATGGCTCTCAGTAGCAACGCAATCATTTTTCACTTTCCTCCGTGCTGTTCCAACACCTGTTTGGGTACTTCTGATGCTTGTATGTCTTGGAATGGGACCGGAAGCAGGGGTCGCAGGTCTTTGTGTTCATACAACTGCATTTTTCACCAAATCTTTTGCGCAGAGCTTTGAAAGCATTTCCGATGAAACATTGGAGGCTTTGGAGGTTACAGGAACAGGAAGACTGAGTATATTTACAAATGCGGTTCTTCCTGCAGCATTCTCGCAGATTATCGCATGGACAGGTATGCGACTTGAAACAAATTTCTCCGAATGTGCAATTCTCGGTATGGTAGGTGCAGGTGGTGTAGGTTTTGTAATTTCCCGAAATCTTCAGAATTATCAATACGGAACGGCAGGATTGGCAATTCTGTTTGTATTCATTATTGCATATCTGATTGAAAGATTATTTGTTGCAGTCAAGAAGAAAATACAGTAAAATAACCGAATTTCCGGAATGAAAAACGGAAATTCGGTTATTGTTTTTTTAGTTGAAATTTCTGCAGGAAAACTGTATAATAGTAATAACGATTGTATATCAAAAAAGCGATGTCAGTAAATATGATTAGGGGGATACAATATGATTTTAACCGGGGATACAATTAAGAAAAGATATCTGAATCCGACTGCTGAAAATATTCGCCAGAGTTTTATCAATGATTCTGCCGGCAGAAATGCGGAAATACGGGAATTTATTAAAATTCTGTCATCCATAGACGAGGGCATTTCAATAGCATTTGATTCCGAATGGGGAAGCGGTAAAACATTTTTTGTTAGTCAGGTCAAAATGATATTTGACTGCAACAATTTAAGTGATATCGAAAAGAACGGTATTTACGAATCCGAAGTACTGCATGTCTGGGAAAATCTCACAAGGCAGGATGAGGAGTTTGTATTCGCGCCGCATCTGGCAGTGTATTTTGATGCCTGGGCAAATGAAAATGATACAGATCCGCTGTGTTCGGTTATTTTAAATATACTTGAAGCTGCAGATACCCGGAAATCACTGCAGAACAGAATTGACATGAAAGCTTTCCGTTCCGCATTCGGAAAACTTACTTCTTCGTTAAATGATTTTTACCACAGCGATATTTCCGAAAACTACATGCGTGACAGCTTTACCGATGACCTTAATGAACAGAAACTGCTCCCTCAGAAAACGGATGAATGTCTCCGGGCGATCAATCCGGATTCTTCGCTCAGGATAGTCATATTTATAGATGAGCTGGACAGATGCAGACCTGAATATGCACTCAGGCTTCTTGAGAGGATAAAGCATTATTTTGACACGGACAGAGTAACCTTTGTTTTTGCCGTAAATCTTCGCGAACTTCAGAATATGGTTAAGCACTGTTATGGGGAATCATACGATTCGGTCAGATATCTTGATAAGTTTTTCGACTGCCGAATGCAGCCGGACTGGACTAAGACTGAAAATAAGGAAGGTAAACATGCAAAATAAAAAAACAGCCGTAATTGACACGGAAACAAACTGGGACGACAAGGTAATGTCCGTTGGTGTCGCCATAGCAGAAATAAACACCTGGAAACTGACAGATAAAAAATACTACATAATAACACCCGAATGCAGCGCAGGCGGAATGTATTCATCGGTTATGGAAATGCCGAATATTACGGTTGATTTAAAAGGCAGAAGATCCGCCGTGATGAGCGACCTGATAAATACCCTGAGATCTGAAAATATAGATTCAGTATTTGCCTACAACGCAAACTTTGACTTCAAGCACATGCCGGAACTTGCTTCATTCACCTGGTACGATATAATGAAACTTGCTGCATACAAACAGTACAACCATAGTATTCCCGAATGCGCCGACTGCTGCGGTACAGGTCGTCTTAAACGAAACTACGGCGTGGAATCCATCATGCATATGCTCACAGATTCCTGCCGTTACCGCGAAGTCCACAACGCCCTCTGCGACGCCATCGACGAACTCAAAATCATGCGTCTTCTCGGACATGATTTTGATGTTTACAAAATTGCGAGGATAAACTGATGCGGAGTCTGCGGAGCTGGTTCCGGGCTGAGTTATTCTGACACTGATGCAGCAAAAATCCTGTTATATACACTTGCAACATAAAGAGAGTAATTTATCGGAATGATATTATAATGTAAAAACATCCGATTCAGCGATGGCTTTGACTGCCTTAATTGCTGTTTCATACGATATATCTTCTTCAAGAATACGGGATGTAATATTTAGATAATCTGATTTATATATATCATTATCAATAATAAAATTAAGTATATCAGGGATGTTTACATTGGGTTGTGCGGACGGACATATATTTGTCAATGACCGTATATTTCTAACTTCCTTAACCAGTGCTTTGAATTCTTCATTTTGAGGTACAAGTGGCAGTAGTTTGTAAATATCATATATGTGTCGGGAATGCCTTTTTACCCGATCCTGCAGGTAATAATCACATATTGCAAATACTTTGTCAGCAAGAGTACGCTCAATTCCCTGTACCTTCATTTCAAAAGTATCAAGACAGAAATTGATTAGTTCTTCAGGAGCTTCATCTTTCATCATGTCACCAATATAGCTGTGAACATGAAGCGAAACTGTAGGGAAGGATATTTCTGCAAAAGAAGTTTCCATTAGCACTGCTGTTCTGATTGCTTCATCAGGTTCATTTACAACAGATTGATATTCAAGAATATACCGGTTATAACTTCTTCTGCTCCGTGTATCATCTATATTGGGTATACTCAATCTTAATTCATCTGCAATTTCCTTAATTGCAGATTTTATTTTTTTCATCTGTCCCTGAGATAATTTTGTGTCAATTGTAATATCAATATCTTCAGAAAAACGTTTGATTACCTTATAACATTTTGAAAGTGATGTACCGCCTTTAAAGACAATATAATCTGTTTTTTCAGAAAGTTTACGCAGAATTAAAGTGACGTAATAATCTTTTTCCACAACAGAGGGAAGAATTCCGAATTTTTCGCTTGACAGATTTATCGCTGTAATAAACTCTTCTTTGTTTTCATGCAGATACGCCATTTAACAATCCCACCTCATACATATTTTTATAAATCCTTTCCGGATAATATTGTAAAAACATCTTCATATCATCAAATTTAATCTCTCTTTTTTTCATATATCCAATTAAAGCGTTGGTCAGTTCTTGCCCTTCTATTTCTGAAATATCTGTAATTTCTTTTAGTAAATCCATAAACTGCAGAATATTCGCATTCTGGTCATTAACCTTTACATATGGTTTTCGAAGAATAACCCGATGATTAGACAGCAGTATTTCCCGGTAATCTTTTGTTGCTTTGTTAGTGTAAATCTCATAAACACCTGCAGCCTGGGTTGTTAATCCAAGCTGATTAGCGAATTGTATTCCACTGATATAACCGCAGCGAGTGTTTTCGTTCATCAGATATTTCTTTTTTATTACTTCATCTACAGACAGTGTGGAACCTGAGCGGAACATTGATTTTCCTGGAATATAGTAAATACCAGTATCAAATCTTTTTACCAGACTGTCAGTAACGAGCTTTTTCATTTGCTGACGGACTGATGCTGCGTTCATGTCAGAAATTTCTATCTCGGATATAAAAATAGGTTCATTTGCACTGTATTTGCTTATCAGATATTCATAAACCTTAGATGCTCTGGTCATATATAATCTCCTTTGCATACTTTTTTTAAGAATGATTCTTCTAATTTGTATTATACAACGAATTGGGATATAAATCAAGTATATTATTTTGACGTTCACTATAATTCCTTTTTTCTTTCTCTGCAGACAGCGTGGAACCTGAGCGAAACAATCTCTGGATGTTTTTTAAAATAAAATTTTCATTTTCTAATCTGTTTTTAATTTTCCTTATATTTTATTTTAAAACAACTGATGTATTATATAGTCAGTGGAAGAGAAGTCCACAAAAAAATAAAAAATGCAGAACAAAAGAAAGGAAGCAACGTTATGAACAATGTAGAAATGATTGAAAAACTTATGGAGAAAGCAGATGTAACCTACGAAGAAGCAAAGGGCGTACTCGAAAGCCTTAACTGGAACCTTCTTGATGCACTTATCGCACTTGAAAAGGAAGGCAAGATGAAAAAGCCTGAACAGACCGGATACTCAACAAAGCAGGAGATTCCTGAAGATTTTACTTCAGCAGCTTCTGAAAAGAAGAGTAACTCATTTGTGGATATGATTAAGTCAGCACTGAGATGGACAGGTAAGGTAATCTGCAAGGGCATGGACAACAAGCTCTGTATCATCGGCAAAAACGGAAAGATGATAATGGAAATTCCTCTTACAATACTTGCAGTGCTTATGATTCCGGCATTCTGGTTAATCATTATCTGTCTGGTAATCGCACTCTTCAACGGATGTCAGTTTAAAATGACCGGTCTTGACCTCGGTACTGATAAGGTAAACAACGTTATGGACAAAATCAGAATCACCAGCGGTGACGGTTGCAGCGTTGATATTGATGACAGCAAAAAGTAATTTTTTACCTTGAAAAATTCCACGGATTCTGTTATTATAGTTACGTTGACTTACTGAATGAAAAAGGGGATAATAACAGATGAAAATTCTAATAGTGGAAGACGAAGAAAAACTCGCAAGATTTGTCGAACTTGAGCTTATGCATGAGGGCTACGAAACAGCCAAGGCATTTGACGGAAGAACCGGTCTCGAAATGGCTGAGACCGGTGAGTTCGACCTTGTGCTGCTTGATATTATGCTGCCGGAGCTAAGCGGGACAGAGGTGATCAGGAGACTGAGAAAAAAATCCGATATTCCGGTTATACTGCTTACAGCAAGGGACTCGGTTATGGACAAGGTATCAGGCCTTGATTCCGGAGCTGACGACTATATAACCAAACCTTTCAGCATAGAGGAGCTTCTTGCAAGAATAAGAGCAGCACTCAGAAAAAAATCAGTGCACAGCTCATCTGCACAGGTTTTAGGTACAGGTCTTCTTTCACTCGACGCTGCTGCACATACAGTGACATACGACGGAAAAGAGATTGTGCTTACAAACAAAGAATTCGGTCTTCTGAAAAAATTACTTGAAAACAAATCAATAGTTCTGTCGCGTGAGACACTTCTTGAAGATGTATGGGGATTTGATTATATGGGCGAGACAAATATCGTTGATGTTTATATAAGGTACATACGCAGTAAGATTGATGATGTGTTTGGCGTTAAGATAATTCAGACGGTCAGAGGAGTCGGATATGTAATAAGGGACTGATTATATGGATAACAAAATCAAAAAGAGCAGTGTAAGAATGAGTTCAATTGCCAGAAAAATATCAGTTTCCTTTAATTTCAGGCAGCTGTATATTTTTCTGATTCTTGACATTGTTTTTGTATTTTTCAGGATAGAGCTGTGGCGCGTTTTTACTGAAACTGAAGCTATGGGAATAAGCATTTTTTCAGTTGAAAATTTTTCGCTTCAGGGGCACTTCATTTTTCCTGAAACCCGGGATGAACTTGAGTTCATTAAAGGCTTAAAATATTTTATACCCCAGATAAATGAAGCTGTTCCGGCAGTAAATATGTTCCTTGAAACCTCGGCAGTCCTCGGAATAATGATTGTCACTGAGATATTTACATTTGTTTCAGGAATCATCGGAGGAAGCAGGAGAGTCAGAAAAAAGCTGCATCCGCTTAACAGACTTGCAGCCACTGCTCAGATGATAAGCACAGTGAATTTTGACGGAAGCAGATTTCATGATCTTGAGGATGCACTTGAAAAGATAGATGCGAGTCAGACTGACTGCCATGTTGCAACCGGAAATACTGAACTCCAGGGAATTGAAACAGCAATCAATCATCTCATCGACAGAATGAGAAAATCATACATGCAGCAGGCGCGTTTTGTGTCAGATGCTTCTCACGAGCTTCGTACTCCTATATCGGTAATTCAGGGATATGCAAATATGCTTGAACGATGGGGAAAGAATGATGAGAAGGTTCTTGATGAATCCGTTGCCGCAATAAAATCCGAGTCGGAGAGTATGAGCAGACTTGTAGAACAGCTGCTGTTTCTTGCACGGGGAGACAACGGGAAAAATCAGCTGAAAATGGAAAACACGGACCTTCAGGAAATGATGCAGGATATCTGTGACGAATATGCTATGGTTGATTCCAGGCATAACTTTATTCTCAGGCCGGGGGACAGTGTGGTAACTGCATACTGCGACTATTCCCTGATTAAGCAGACTGCCAGAATCCTTGCAGACAATGCAGTAAAATACACCCCTGAAGGAAATGATATCTTTATATCCGCATACTTGAGCGAAGGCGGCATACCTGCTTTTGAAATTCAGGATACGGGCATAGGAATTGCTGCTGAGGATATCCCGAAAATATTTGAGAGATTCTACAGAGCCGATGATGCAAGAAACCGTAAAACCGGCGGTACCGGTCTGGGACTTTCAATAGCAGCCTGGATAGTTGACCGGCACGGCGGATACTTTGAAGTGAAAAGCTATCCGGAAGCGGGCACAAGAATAACTGTATTTCTTCCGGTAAAACAGGAAAAAGAAAAACCAGAGACGGAAATCTGAACCGTCTCTGGTTTTTTTTCAGTTGCTGTCTGTGCGGTTTATTTCGATTAATCCCGGAATGAAATTTACATTTACAACTGCCAGCTCTTTGTCATTGTTAATGAGAATTTTGTTGGCATATGTAAAATCAGGATAACATGTAAATCCCATTTCATATTTTCCGTCAGGAGCGTCCTTGTCTAATCTGAATGTATAGTGGGCAATCTCTTTTCCGTTTAAATCTGTGTTTACAGGGACAGTTACCAAAAGAACACAGTTGTCTGATACATCAGCTCCGATGTCGCTTGTGCATGAAACAACAGTCATATTATTGTACTCAGGATAGAAAACCAGGGCACATAATTCTGTATTTGAGCGGCATTTGTAAGATACATCTATCAGTCCGTCATCAAGCAAAGTTACTTCTGCATAAATTTCTGCGTACTTGCCCGCCAGTATATTTTTATTACCATCTGAAATTATCTCCTCTTCCGGTTCTGTTACATAGGTAACATCAGGTTCAGAAGTTATATCAGGATTTCTTTCAATATTTGTTTCTGGCTGTGATACTGTTTCCGTATACGGTTCCGTTATCTGAGCCGTGGTCACAGGTTTTTCCGGTTCAGAGTTCGTTTCTGCAGGAGCCTGTGTTACAGAAAACTGTTTCTGAGTTTCTGCTTTCTTAGTAAAATCAGTATAAGTGGTTCTGGTTGTATCTGAACCGTTTTGTACGGATACAGCTGAAGTTTCGGATATTGTTTTCGGAACAGCTGATGTGTTCAGACTCATTGCTTCTCCGGTTTGTTTTTTATTGTATTCTGTCTGTGATTCTTCATTGTACCGTGGAAGTGTAATTGTTGTGCTCTTGACATCATTTAATATGTTGTGTTCAGGAAGTTCGTTTTTCATGAAAAGTACCGATGAAACTGCAACAGCAAGAACGGCAGCAGCGGACGCAATGTATCTGAATATCTTTATATCCGGTTTATTTTCTGCGTTAATGATATCAGGCGTTATATCACTTTCATCTTTTTCAGAAAAATCAAATTCCGGAATCTCTTCAGAAACAAGCTCTTCATCGCTGTCGTATTTTTCATACATGAGGTCAGCGAGGTTTTTTTTGAATTCACTGCTAAGTTTTTTTCTGTTCATGTCTGTCATGTATTTATCCTTAATATTCATTTTTATACTCCTCTCCAAGAAATTCTCTCAGTAAATTTCTGCCTCGCGACAGATTGGTTTTTACTGTGTTTATATTCATTTTCAGAAGTGTGCATATCTCACTGATGCTGTATTCTTCGTAGTAGAAAAGATGAATTATGTTTTTGTACTTTTCAGGCAGCCTGTTTACAGCATCAAGTACATCATTTCCGTCAGTGTTAAATCCTTTTGGCGGGAGATTGTCGTCGGTTATCTCTGAAGATCTGGACACCCATGATCTTTTCAGGTCTGTGCATCTGTTCAGAGTAACCCTTATCAGCCAGGCTTTCTCGTGTTCGGCGCTGTTGAAAACCCCTCCTTTTTTTACGTATGTGACATATTTCAGAAAGGTTTCCTGCACAATATCCTGTGCATCTGCTTCATTCTGTGTATGTACAAGTGCTATCCTGTATATATTGTCACTGTATTTTTCTATGGCTTTTGTAAAGTCCGGACTTTTATTGTTATGCATAGTGTTCACCTTGATTCTGGAATATCATTTCTGAAAGTGCTGTACAGCTTTCTGTATAAAACACGCATATTCATGTAAAAAAGTTTCAGAAAATAATAATTTTTTTCTAAAAATAAAAAACGCCGGAAAAATCCGGCGTTTTCGTCAGTATTATTACCAGCCCAGTACCTTATCGTAAAGCTGTTCGTATTTTCTTGCTGAGCTGTCCCATGAGAAGTTTGCTTTCATTCCGCGTTTGACAATATCGGACCAGCCCTTTGGCATGTCGTAGTAAACGTGCTTTGCATAGTTGATTATGCCAAGCATTTCGTCTGCGTTGTAGTTTGTAAATGAGAAGCCCGTACCCGTGTTGTAGTATTCGTTGAATGCTTCAACGCTGTCCTTGAGTCCGCCGGTTTCACGTACAATCGGAACTGTACCGTACTTGAGTGCGATAAGCTGTGTAAGTCCGCACGGTTCAAATCTTGAAGGAACAAGCATCGCATCGGCGGCAGCATAAATCTTGTGTGCACGGTTTTCTGAGAAAAAGATATTTGCGGATACTCTGTCCGGATGCAGGTACTGGTAGTGCTTGAAAGTACCTTCGTACCTCTGCTCACCTGTGCCGAGTACAACAAGCTGTGTGTTCTCGTCAATGATTCTGTCAAGTACCCAGTTTACAAGGTCAAGACCTTTCTGGTCAGTAAGTCTTGAGATGATTGCAATCATGAATTTGTTCTTGTCAACAGGGAGACCGAGCTCTCTCTGAAGTTCCATCTTGTTTGCGTCTTTGCCTGCTCTGAAGTCTGAAGCGGAGTACTGCTTGAATATTTCCGTGTCAGTTTCAGGATTGTAGATGCTGTAATCAATACCGTTTATGATACCGCAGAGTGAATTGTTTCTCGCTCTGAGCAGTCCGTCAAGTCCTTCGCCGTAGTAGCTGTTCTGAATTTCATTTGCGTATGTTTCACTTACTGTTGTTATGTAGTCAGCGTAAACCATACCACCCTTGAGCATGTTTGCATCCTTCTTGAATTCAAGCTTGTCAGGTGTGAACATATATCCCGGAAGGTCTGTGTTATACTGGAATGTCTTGATATCCCAGATACCCTGGAACTTAAGGTTATGTATTGTCATGATTGTCTTTGTTCCGAAGTAGAAAGGATTTTCCGCATAGATGGTGTGGAGAAATACCGGAATAAGACCTGACTGCCAGTCGTGACAGTGAATGATGTCAGGTTTGAAGTTAATTACAGGCATTATCGCAAGAACTGCCTTGCAGAAAAATGTGAAGCGTTCGATATCAAACTTCGGATCAGAATACGGTCTGTCACCGCCGAAGTAGTATTCATTGTCAACGAAGTAATATGTTATCCCGTCAATCTCGTGCTTCATTATACCAACATGGAACTTGCCCTTTCTCTTGCCATAGTCCATGTAGAAATGATGGATGTACTGGAAGCTGTTTCTGTATTCCTGTGGTATGAAAGTATAATACGGAAGGATAACCGCTGCTTCATACTTTGTTCGGTCAAATGTCTTAGGAAGTGTTCCCACAACGTCAGCGAGTCCGCCTGTTTTGATGAACGGAACGCATTCGGATGCAGCAAAAAGAATTTTTTTCATATCTGTAATCCCTTTCATTAATTTAAAAATATCAATATTGTTATTGTGATTGTTCCGGTAAAGTGAATTTATCTATGCTTATATTGTATCATATTATCAAAAATAAAACAACTGCATATTCGTACAATATTGAATCAATATTTTAGTTTATACTGTTTATCATTGCTTTTGATTTTATCCTGTGATATAATTAAAAAGAGAAAAAACTGAATAAAAAAATACAAAGGAGGTTCCTGTTTGAAAAAAACATTCGGATACGTCCTTAGACTTATAAAAGACAACTTTATTTCGCTTGCAGGTTTTGAGTTCGTTTTCAAGTCATCTGCACTTGTTCTGTTTGTTCCGCTGATAATACAGCTTATGAATATTGCTTCGGACAATGCCGGAATTATGTATATCACAGCAAAGAACATAGCACTTCTTATGCGAAATCCTGTCATGATACTGATGATTGCTGTTATGTTTCTTGTGTTCGTATGTATTTTATACTATGAAGTCTGTTGTCTGTGGTCGTGTTTTCATAATTATGCAAATGGAAGGAAATCCGGAATCACTGAAATGTTTGCTGACGGATTTGCCCATATGAAAAAAATCAGCCGCCGGTACGGAATCAAAGGTTATCTTCAGATGGCTGCGTTTTTTCCGCTGCTTGTTTTTCATATGACAGTTATTCTGTTTCAGAAAGTAGATATTTTAAGCAGCTGTATAAAGTATGTTTTCAGAGGATTTTCAGAGCAGTGTCTGGCACTGATTTTTGCAGCAGCAGCTGTTTTTCTTTTTTCTGCTGCGACTCATAAGTTCGGTAAGACAATATCCGGTTCAGAAAGCGGAGTTCATTATTTTTTCAGAAGAACGATTTATCTTGTACTTCTCAATCTGATGCTTGGAGCAGCACTTTTCATTCTTTTTATTCTGCTTGTTCTTGTGGCTGCGGTCATACTTAGATTTTTCAGCAGTGAAAAAAAGGCTCTGGTATATCTGATAAGGTTTGAGAATAATATTTATTATTTCCTTGCCTTTATAGCAGGGGCATTCGGGATAATAACAAATATTGCTCTGATATTTGCTCTTCACAGCAGGAAACAGAAAAAGCATGGGAAAATCTTTAAAAGGAAAAAAACTGTAAGGCGAAAATTTGTAACCGTTCTGCTCTGGATTGTATTTATTTCTGATGTAAATACAGTCCTCGGATATGCGGTAAACGGTTCACATGTACTGGAGGATATTTTTATAGGTACAAAGGTAACAGCACACAGAGGCGGTGCAAAATTTGTTCCGGAAAACACTATGTATGGTGTTGAGTATGCTATTGAATCCGGAGCGGATTATATTGAGATTGATGTTCAGCTTTCAGCAGACGGAGTGGTGTTTCTTCTCCATGATGACAGCCTGAAACGAACCACAGGTTCAAAGAAACTTGCCTGTAATCTTACCTACGCTGAACTTGCAGAGCTGGATGCAGGAAGTTATTTTGATCCAAAATTTTCAGATGCGTATATCCCGACTCTTGATGAAGTTCTTGAGGCATGCAAGAGTAAGATTAATCTGAATATTGAAATTAAAAAATCAGGGAATTCAAAGGAGCTCGTAAGCAAGGTTCTGGGACTTGTTAATCAGCATGAGATGAGGGAACAGTGCGTAATAACTTCCACAGAGTACTCATATCTTAAAATGATTAAGGAAACCGACCCGGGTTTCAGAACCGGATTTATTTCCAATATGCTTTACGGCGAGGCAGCATCTCTTGAGTATGCAGACTTCTTTAGCGTCAAGTATGTTGTTGTAAACGAAAACTTTGTAAAGTCCGCACACAATGCAGGAAAGGAAGTTCATGTCTGGACAGTAAACACCAAGCCGCTTATAAACAGGATGAGGGGACTTGATGTAGACAGCATAATTACAGACAACCCCGTTCTCTGCCGAAAGATTCTTTCAAGAAAAAACGACAGAAAAAGCTTCGCTGAAATTCTTCAGACACTGTTGTACAGGTGAATATTTTTAAAAGGCTGGGCGGATTCGTTCGGCCTTTAAATTTTTTTTTTATTTTTCTGAAACCTTTTATAATATCCAGGCGTGTTATAAATGAAAGCGCTTTTTAAGAAAAACAAACCGAGCATACATAAAAATTAAAACAGAGAGGATGGTTACTATGAAACTAAGAGAGAAAATGGCCTTTATCACAGCGATGGCACTGTTTGCAGGCACACAGGCAGCTTTTGTATCAGCTGCAGAAGAAGAGGTAACAGAAAACGTTGTTTCTGAAGAAAGTACAGAAACTGCTGATACTTCAGATACAGCAGATACCGGATATGAAAGATCTGACAATCCGGAAGACTGGAGAACACCTGCCGGTGAGATTGATGAAGAAAACGGAACAATCAACGGTTGTCCGATACTCGGACAGGTCGAAAACGAGGGAAGAGTTTACGACTATGTATGGCAGAACGGAGATTCATACACCTGTTTTGCCCGTGATGAACTTGCGAATATTAATGTTTCAGATTCTGTGACAAAACCTGGTTCGATTACATATCTGGATATCAGGTTTGAAGGCAGCGTTCAGCTTTCATATTTTATCAATATGCTTAAGTATGACAAAGATGCGCTTACACTTGTTTCTGCATCACTGGATGAAAGTATACCGGTAATGATTCAGCCCGGAGGAGAAGACTGGCCTGATTTCACTTTCAACTCCAAGGGTATTTTGTTCTACAGCAGACCTGACCTGAAGAATATCGATTTATCCGGTGAACATACGGTCAGACTTGCCTTTCAGGTAAATGAAACTGCTGCTGAGGGCAGGTATGAAATCGGGCTTACCAATATAGACAGCGGCGGACTTACAGGACTTCTCAGAATTGAAGAGTCGGCTGATAAATTCTTCATGGTTTATGTTCCTGTAAAATATAATTCAGGAAGTATCACAGTAAGTGAAACTGAAACTCCGAAAACCAATCTTAAGCAGAAGCCTCTTGCAAGAACATATGCTATGATTGAAAATGAAAATTCACTGCTTACAGGTGATGCAAATGAAGACGGCACCATCAATGTAATGGACGTTCTTAAGATGAAGGGTTACTTACTCGGCACTGACCAGACTGTAAGAAATGCTGATGCAAATGAAGACGGTGTACAGAATATCGCAGACATGATTGTGCTCAGGGATTATATTCTTAATAAGTAATTATCATAATAATTTGTGTGCAGATAAAGTAAAAAGCCGGCGGATAAAAGTGAATCCGCCGGTTTTTGCTGTGCTTTTTTCCTTTACATTCTGCCTGAACTGTGTTACAATATAAAAGGTATTTCCGTTTTCCGGAAGAATTAATCACCCGGAAAGATGTTTATTCAATGCGGTTCGGAGGAGCTATGTTTGTTTATATATTAAGATGTACAGACGATACTCTGTATACAGGGATAACCACAGATTTTGAAAAGCGTTTCAAACAGCATCGCGGAGAAATAAAAGGCGGTGCAAAATACACCAGAGCCCGTGGCGTAAAAAAAGCCGAAGCACTGTGGGAAACAGAAAGTCCTGCTGCCGCCCGCAAAATGGAATATGCCCTGAAAAAACTGAAACGTTCTGAAAAGGAGAAACTAATAAAATCTCCTGAACAGATTACTGAAAAGTTTATCCCTTCACTTGCAGAATACACATTTTCTGTGGTAACAGAAAAATATCAGAAAGGAAAGAATATGAAACCTGACCTTACAAATACAGCAACATTCGGCGTAGCCGGTAACTTTACCGGTCATCTTGAACAGGCCGGCGAAGCATCTGACTTCGTAAATGTAAAAGTCGATGACGTATCAGCTCCAAAAGCAATTTTCCCTACATACATTCCGGGAAAATCAGAACAAATACCTGAATTTCTTTCAGTATTTCCGTTTGACAGCGAAACAATACTCTATCCGGAAGACCAGAAAAAACTCCAGATTGAACCGGAGTGTGCAGTTCTTTTCGATGCGGAATGGAAGGGAGAAATCCTTACAGCACTTCGTCCGGTTGCATTCGGTGCATCAAATGACTGTTCAATAAGACGGGAAGGCGCAAAGAAAATCAGTCTTAAGAAAAACTGGGGAAAATGCAGCAAGGGATTTTCATCAAATGCGATTCCGCTTGATTCCTTTGACAGCAGCAGTATCTTAAATGACTACCGTATAGCAAGCTTTCTTGTGCGTGAGGGCAGAACATATGCCTACGGAGAGGACAGCGCAGTAAGAGATTACAGCTATATTTACGATAAGCTTATGACCTGGATGCTTGACAAGTTTAACAACCAGAAAAATGAAGGACCGGCAGAAGAGATAGGAAAATACCTTAATGCAGCCGGCAGACCTGAAAAAATACTTGTTTCAATAGGAGCAACAAGATACACAGAATTCGGCGAAACAAATTTCCTTACATACGGAGACAATTCCGTAGTTGTTCTTTACCCCGAATCATCATACACAAAGGAACAGATTGAAAAAATGGTTTCAGAAAATGACCTTCAGTATGATGATATTTCCGTACTTTATCAGACGGTGAAACATCAGTAACAGCATAAAAATAAAAAACGGTCTCAGAGGAGATCGTTTTTTTTACGATAAACAGTATATAACACAGTTCTTTTGGTAACGATAATTTCTGCCGTTACCGTTGCCGTTGTTACATTATCATACCTGATAAGCCTGAAGATAGTAAAGAACAAAGAAGTATAAAATGAAATACCGGAAATAATAAAACAAAAATCACCCGTCTGATACACGGGTGATTTTTGTTTTAGAAATGTGAATTTTTTATATATTTCAAGGAGATGAAATGAATTTTTCAGGATCGAGTGTGTTTGATCTGTCGTATGAGAACGGAATAGTATGTACTTCGTAGTGAAGGTGAGGACCGGTTGACCAGCCTGTTGATCCGGCATAGCCGATAACCTGTCCCTGTGTAACACTTTGCTTCGGACTTACTGTAACAGAACTCATGTGAGCATAGAGCGTTGCGTAGGTTCCGTCACTGTGAAGTATAACAACGTATCTTCCGTATCCGCCGCCGCATCCGCAGCTTGAGCTTTTTCCGTAGTTATGTGTACACGTGTTTGATACACTTGCGACAATACCGTCTGCAGAGGCCACAATTTCTTTTCCGAGAATTGTTCCCCCGTCGGAGGCAGTTATATCAACACCTTTGTGATTGTCTATTGAACGTGGTCCCCATCCGCTTGTAATACGTCCGTATCCCGGAACCGGCCATGCAAATCCACTTGATGAAATGCCGGAAGGCGGATTGGCTGCCGGAGCTGATGTTTCAGGAACTGCAGGAGCAGGAGGCTGTGTAACAGGAGGCTGGGTTTCAGGCTTTGTATCCTGAACAGGAGCCTGTGATACTGCCGGCTGCGTTTCCTTTACAGATTCTGCTTTTTTTGATTCTTCAGCTTTTCTTGATTCTTCCTCAGATCTGCTGACAGCTTCCGAAGCAGCAACTGAAGCTGAGACTGAGGCAGAAACTGACTGTGAAACAGATACACTTACTGACTGCTGAATTAGCATCTGCTGTATCTGTTCAATATCTTCTGCAATTTTTTTCAGTTCTTCTTCCTGTTCTGCAACAGCAGCTTCTTTTTCTTCAATACTTAAAGAAATTTCAGCTTTTTCTCCGCTTATTCTTTCAAGTTCTTTCTGAGTGTTCATATAGTCTTCAGCAAGAAGGTCAAGAGCTGCGGTGAACTCTTTTTTTCTTTCCTGTTCTGAAGCAAGGTTTTCTTCAAGTACATTCTGCTGTGTCCTGAGTGTAGCCTGAAGATCTTTAAGTTCCTCAATCTGTGACTTAAGTGTTTTAACAAGATTATCATCATGTTCAGCAACTCTGGATACGAGTTCAAACTTAGCAAGCATATCAAAGAAACTTGACGAGCCTGTAAGTACAGAAGATAAATTGTCGCTGCCGGACATATAGGAAGCACGTACTCTCTGTTTGAGAAGAGAGAGATTTTCCTGGATATCTTCATCGTTCTGCTTTATCTCATCTTCGAGAATGTTAATCTTATCAACGTTTTCAGATATCTGCTCATCAAGCCTGTCAATCTGGCTGGCAACATAATCAATGTTCTGATTCTGAAGAGCCATCTTTTCATTAAGTGCTTCCCTGTAATCTGACTTTAATTTTTCATCAGTGACAATACTATCGTACTTTTCTTTTGCACTGTCTATTTCATCCTGAAGCATTTCAATTCTTTTTTTGTTTTCTTCTTTCATCTGTTCAAGTTCATCAACTGTCTGTTCAGCATGAACAGGTGAAAAAGTTGTAACCTGTGTAACCGGTGTGTAATAAAACGACCCGGAAACAACTGCAAGTGAAATAGAAAATGCTGCGATTTTTTTGATTAGACTTCTGTTCATTAAGAAATAAGGTCCTTTCATTAATAAAATACAGTGATAAATATTATTTTCCGATACTCATATTATATTACAAATCGGTAACAATGTCAAGTGAGAGTTTTGTGAAATTTCTGAGAACCAAAAAGAACCGAACAAAAACTGTCCGGTTCTTTTTGAAAATATATAATCAAAGCTTAATTATTTGATCTCGCTGTGGAATTCCTGAAGAGACTTAACTGAGTTTACACCCTTGCTCTTAACAGCCTTGATACCTTCAACAGTTGCCTTTGCAGCAGCTACTGTCGTTACATAGAATACTCTCTTGCGGATAGCACTCTTTCTGATATATGAGTCATCTTCGAGACCTTTTTTGTTATCCGGTGTATTGATTATGATATCAATTTCACCGTTTGTGATAGCGTCAAGAATATTTGGTCTGCCCTGCTGGAGCTTGAAGATTTTTTCTGCCTTGATGCCGTTTTCTGTAAGGAGATTATATGTGCCGCCTGTTGCCTTGATTTTGAATCCGAGTTCTTCAAAATCCTTTGCAACCTGAATGATTTCAGGTTTGTCGCCGTCATTGATACTGATAAGTACCGTGCCGGAGAGAGCAATCTTAGTCTGTGTAGCTTCCTGAGCCTTGTAGTAAGCTTCACCAAAGTTTTCGGAAATACCGAGAACTTCACCTGTTGAACGCATTTCAGGTCCGAGGAGAGGGTCTACTTCAGGGAACATGTTGAACGGGAATACAGCTTCCTTAACACCGTAGTGGCTGAACTTCTTGTCCTTAAGTGAAGGAACCGGTGAAGGCTTTCCTGTAAGAGGAGCTGTGATAATCTGTGTAGCAATCTGTACCATCTGGATATCGCATACCTTTGATACGAGCGGAACTGTTCTTGATGCACGCGGATTTGCTTCAAGTACGTAAACCTTTCCGTTTTCAATTGCATACTGCATGTTCATGAGACCTTTAACGTCCATTTCCTTCGCAATCTTTCTTGTGTATTCCTTGATTGTTTCAACATTTTCCTTTGAAATGTTGAGAGAAGGGAGAATGCATGCTGAGTCACCTGAGTGAATACCAGCAAGTTCGATGTGTTCCATAACAGCCGGTACAAATACATTTTCACCGTCGCTTATTGCGTCAGCTTCACATTCAAGAGCATTGTTAAGGAATCTGTCGATGAGAATCGGTCTGTCAGGAGTTACGCCAACGGCTGCAGCCATGTAAATCTTGAGTGATTCTGCATCGTGAACAACTTCCATACCGCGTCCGCCGAGAACATATGAAGGACGAACCATAACAGGATAGCCAATCTTTTCAGCAATCTGAAGTGCATCATCAACTGTTACAGCCATTCCTGATTCGGACATCGGGATACCGAGCCTGTCCATCATTTCCCTGAAGAGATCTCTGTCTTCAGCAAAATCGATTGTCTCAGGAGTTGTACCGAGAATATTTACGCCTGCCTTCTTGAGGTCAGCAGCGAGGTTAAGCGGAGTCTGACCGCCGAACTGGGCAATAACACCAACCGGCTTTTCCTTTTCGTGAATTGAAAGTACATCTTCAAGTGTAAGTGGCTCAAAATAAAGCTTGTCAGATGTATCGTAGTCTGTTGAAACGGTTTCAGGGTTGCAGTTTACCATGATTGTTTCGAATCCGAGTTCCTTAAGAGCTTTTGCAGCATGAACACAGCAGTAGTCAAATTCGATACCCTGACCGATTCTGTTAGGACCTGAACCGAGAATCATAATCTTTGGCTTGCCTTCAGAAACTGTGCTTCTGTCTTCTATATTATATGATGAATAGTAGTATGCAGCGTCCTTCGTACCGCTTACGTGTACACCTTCCCAGGATTCTGTGATACCGTAACCGATTCTCTTTTCACGAACATCGTCTTCAGAAACTTCAAGAATCTGTGAGAGATACTTATCTGAGAAACCGTCTTTTTTAGCCTGAAGAAGAACGTCTTTCGAAGGTACACATCCCTTTGCAGCCATAAGAGCATTTTCTTCGTCAACAAGTTCCTTCATCTGCTCGATGAAATATGGTTTAATCTTTGTAAGTTCAGCAAGTTCTTCCACTGTTGCACCTTTACGGAGTGCTTCATACATTATAAACTGACGTTCTGATGTAGGAATGTGGAGCATATCGATAAGCTCTTCCTTTGATTTGCTGTTAAAGTCCTTTGCAAATCCCAGTCCGTAACGACCTTTTTCAAGACTTCTTATTGCTTTCTGGAAAGCTTCCTTATATGTCTTTCCGATACTCATTACTTCTCCGACAGCTCTCATCTGTGTACCGAGCTTGTCTTCTGAATTCTTGAATTTTTCAAATGCCCAGCGTGCAAACTTGATAACAATATAATCGCCGTCCGGATAATACTTGTCAAGAGTACCGTATTTGCCGCATGGGATATCTTCGAGTGTAAGACCTGTTGCAAGCATTGCTGAAACAAGAGCGATAGGGAAACCTGTAGCCTTTGATGCAAGTGCTGATGAACGGGATGTACGCGGATTTATTTCGATAACTATGATACGTCCGTCTTTAGGGTTTCTTGCAAACTGTACATTTGTGCCTCCGATAACCTGGATAGCATCAACTATTTTGTATGCCTGTTTCTGAAGTTCTTCCTGAACATCCTTTGATATGGTAAGCATAGGAGCAGAACAGAAACTGTCACCTGTATGTACGCCGATAGGATCGATATTTTCGATAAAGCAGACAGTAATCATGTTGCCTTTACGGTCTCTTACAACTTCAAGTTCAAGTTCCTCCCAGCCGAGAACGGATTCTTCGACAAGAACCTGTCCTACAAGAGATGCCTGAAGACCTCTTGCACATACAGTCTTGAGTTCCTCTGTATTGTAAACAAGACCACCGCCTGTACCACCCATTGTGTATGCCGGTCTTAAGCATACAGGATATCCGAGTTTGTCAGCAATTTCGAGTGCTTCTTCAACAGTGTAAGCAACCTGGGATCTTGCCATCTCGATACCGAGACTGTCCATTGTCTTTTTGAATTCGATACGGTCTTCACCGCGTTCGATAGCGTCAACCTGTACGCCGATTACTTCTACATTGTATTTTTTCAGAATACCAAGTTTATCAAGTTCAGAGCAGAGATTAAGTCCTGACTGACCGCCGAGGTTTGGAAGGAGACAGTCCGGGCGTTCCTTTGCTATGATTTCTTCGAGTCTTGAAGCATTAAGTGGTTCAAGGTAAGTAACATCAGCAATTCCCGGGTCTGTCATAATAGTAGCCGGATTGGAGTTTACGAGAACAATCTCATATCCAAGCTGTCTGAGAGCCTTACACGCCTGAGTACCTGAGTAGTCAAATTCGCATGCCTGTCCGATGATAATAGGACCGGAGCCGATGATAAGAACTTTTTTCTTTTTTTCCATAAAAATCTTCACTTCTCCTGATGTTATTTTATTTTTGCCTATTTAAAATTATTATATCACATATACTCATAAAAATAAATAGATTTTCAGAAAAAAGTAATCATAAAAATATAATCGCCCTCCAAAATAAAAGATTCCCTTTAAATACTATAACTATATGGAATTTGAAAGGGTATCAAATAAGTAAAAAAAATGACGAAACCTGAAAATAAAATGTTGATAAATAACAAAAGTCGAAAACACGTGAAAAAATTCAAAAAAAGTGTTGACACAAAGAGAATGGCATGATATAATAATAAAGCTGTCGGAC
>JAUNJJ010000051.1 GCA_030533325.1 Oscillospiraceae bacterium | reverse complement strand
CATCCTGTATATAAAATTGTATTAAAAGTAAAAAGATGCGATTCCGTAATAGGGAATACTTTTGACTGCGGAAATGCTACTGATATTGAGATAGGAGAAGATGTAGAATTTATTTGTGATAATGCATTCAGAGAACTGAGTGAACTGAAGTCTGTATATGTATATTCAAGAGAAATTGATCTTTCTGATTCCGGAATGGGATATTTTAATGAAGATATAAAATCAGATATTCTGACAATACACGGCTATAAAAACAGCACTGCTGAAAAATATGCAAATGAAAACGGATTTACCTTCATCCCACTTGACGAACCCGTTACAGAAGTAACCACATCAGCAACGGAAGAAGTTATTACTGAATCAACCACAACTCAGCCGGTTACCACTGATTCAGTAACTCAGCAAAGTCAGAGTACCGTTATTACTGACGCGGCCAGTGCAAAAGTAAACAGCACACCTAAAACCGGAGAAAAGAATATTTACGGTATTATTGCACCTGGTATTTCAGCTGCAGTATTATCTGTAGTGTCATCAAAGAAAAAACGAAACAAAGATAATTAACGAAGAAAGAACTATACATAAAACCGCCCGTTTATACCATATGGCACAGACGGGCGGTTTCGCTATATTTTTACATATCTTTGATTTTTACTGTTTGGTTTATCCGGAATAGTCATCTGTACAAAACCTGATTCAATTGCCGGATTCATATAATTTTTTCTGAATGTTTCCCTTGACTTTAACCCAAGCAGAGTCATTATTGAAGAAGCTGTATAAGGTACATCATACTGCATTACCTCAAGCATTTTTCTTACATACTCACTTGTTTCTGAATTTGACCTGCTTATCTGTAATATTACATCATCTAAAATTCTGTTAATCTGATTAAGAATAAATTCAATAAACACATTTGAATTTCCGCTGACATGACATCCGGATATTGCCGCATAATACTCGCTCTGAAATTTCTCAATCTGACTTTCCAGAGGTATATATTCAAACACATTTCTCCACTTTGACAAAATAACTGTATGCCACAATCTTGCCATTCTTCCGTTACCGTCTGAGAACGGATGAATAAATACAAATTCATAATGAAATACCGCCGACATTATAAGCGGATGAACTTTATTCTGATTTTCATTCATCCAGCCGAACAGGTCACTCATAAGAGATGAAACCATTTCAGGCGGCGGAGCAACAAATATACACTTTCCCTCTGAAAATACACCCTCATTGCCTTTTCTGAATTCACCGGATTCTTCAACAGTCCTGTAAGTCATTATACCGTGTATGCGCTTTAAATCCGTTAAACTGTACGGATTAATATTCTGCATTTCCCCGTATGCAGAATATGCGTTCTTTACTTCCTGTACTTCCTGCTGATTTCCTATAACTTCATGTCCGTTTATAACTGCCCTTGTATCAGAAAGAGAAAGCGAATTCGCCTCTATTTTAAGCGAAGAATGAATCGATTGAATACGGTTATTTTTCCTTAAATGAGGTTTTGATTCAAGTTCATTATGACTGTTTATTTTTCCGACTTTCTCCGAGATTAATGAAACAAGTTCAATCATCTCATCTGTAATATCATACGGTGGTTTATATCCGCTCATTTTCATCACCAACTTGCTTATTATCTTGCTTACTATCCTGCGTATTTCAAGAATTTTCAGACTATACAGCTGAAGCTGAAGCATAGAGCCGGCTGTAGAATCCGCCCTGCTCCATAAGAGTTTCGTGACTTCCCTGTTCTATGATATTTCCGTCTTTCATAACAAGTATGAGATCAGTGTTTCTTATAGTGGAAAGTCTGTGGGCTATTATGAAACTGGTTTTGCCCTGCATCAGCTTTTCAAATGCCTGCTGAATCTTTACTTCCGTTCTGATATCGATACTGCTCGTCGCCTCATCGAGAATCAGCATCGGCGGGTCTGTAAGCATTATTCTTGCTATTGTAAGCAGCTGCTTCTGTCCCTGCGAAAGACTGCCGCCGTTTTCCCCGATAACGGTGTTGTAACCGTCCGGAAGTCTTCTGATAAATCCATGGGCGTGTGCTGCTTTTGCGGCATTTATTATCTCTTCCTCTGTGGCATCCGGCTTGCCGTAGGAAATGTTTTCTGCTATTGTTCCGTTAAACAGCCAGGTTTCCTGAAGTACCATACCAAAGCTGCTTCTGAGACTCTTACGTTTCACATCTCTTACATCCTGTCCGGAAATGAGCACCCTTCCGTCAGTGGTATCGTAAAATCTCATAAGAAGATTAATAAGTGTGGTCTTTCCGCAGCCTGTAGGTCCGACTATCGCTACACGCTGACCCGGTTTCACTTTAATATTAATATCCTGAAGAAGCGGTTTTTCCGGAACATATGAGAAATCGACATTGTCAAATGCAACTGAACCGTCAGGAGTGCTGATGTCCGGCAGCATGCTGTCATCAGATTCATCCTCTGCGGCTATTACCTGAAATACGCGTTCAGCTGAAGCAAGGGCATTCTGGAGTTCCGAGATAACACCGGAGATTTCGTTAAACGGCTTTGTATACTGGTTTGCATATGAGAGGAAACTTACGAGAGTTCCGACTGAAATATTTCCGCTCACCGCTCTCAATGCACCTGTCATGCCAACAAGTGCATAAATCATACCGTTGATAAATCTTGTTGACGGGTTTGAAATGGATGAGAAAAATGTTGCTCTGAGACCTGCACTGCCAAAATCAGAATTGAGCTTTTCAAACTTTTCTTCAGCTTCATTTTCATAGCCAAATGCCTTGACTATATTCTGATTTTTTATCATCTCATCGGAAAATCCTGAAAGACTGCCGCGAATAACAGACTGCTTTGTAAATGCGTTGTGTGAAAGCTTTGTTATTACTGCTGCACAGAGCAGAGAAAGCGGTGTCAGTACGATTACAATAAGTGCAATACGGAAGTCAATTAACAGCATAAAGACAAGCGTACCGATGATTGTAATAATTCCGGTAAAGAACTGCGTAAATCCCTGTGTCAGTGCGTCTGAAACTATTTCGATGTCACTGGTTGAACGGCTGATAAAGTCGCCTTTGGAATTTTTATCAATATAGCTTACCGGAACCTTATTGAGTTTAATAAAAAATTCATTTCGGATATCTCTTGCGGTATTGCAGGAAAGAATGTTTGTATTCAGCGCCATTATCCACTGGGAAAATCCGCTGATAATTACCGAAGCTGCAAGGATAAGAAGTATTTTTCCGACCCTGCCGAAATCAACATCATCCGGTCCGATAATATAGTCTACAGCCTTACCGGTGAGTATGGGAACAAGAAGCGAGCCGACTACTCCTACAGCGGCAAATACTACAGCAGCAATAAGATTTTTCCTGTAGTTTACTGTGTATGCAAATATTTTTTTCAGTGTCTTCATGTTCATTCACCTGCCTTCTGTATCTCGATAATTTCTCTGTACACCGGACAACTGCGGGCAAGTTCATCGTGTGTTCCGGAACCGACACACTGTCCGTCCTCAAGAACAAGTATCCGGTCAGCATTTTTCAGAGAAGTGGCACGCTGGGAGATCATAATCACTACTGTGTCTCTGAGATTTTCCGATACCGCTTTTCTCAGGCGGTAGTCAGTCTGCATATCGAGAGCACTTGTACTGTCGTCAAGTATGAGTACGGAAGGTTTTGAAACAACTGCACGTGCAATAGTAAGTCTCTGCTTCTGTCCGCCTGAAAAATTCTTTCCGCCCTGAAGCACAGGTGCATTTATTCCTTCCGGAAGTTTTTCAATAAAATCATATGCCTGAGCCATTTTAAGTGCTTCAGTAATTTCTTCATCAGAAGCGTCCGGTTTGCCCATTCGTATATTTTCCGCAACAGTACCTGAAATGACAGAGGCTTTCTGCGGTACGGAAACTACAAATTTTCTGACCTGTGAAAGCTTATAGCTCCGTATATCTTTGCCGTATATCTTTATACTTCCTTCGGTTGCATCGTAAAATCTCGGAAGAAGATTTGCTATGGTGGATTTACCGCTTCCTGTTCCGCCAATTATACCTAGAACCTCGCCTTTTTTCAGGCTGAATGAAATATTGTCAACAGAGTTTGCAGAAGAATCCGCGTAGCTGAAGCTTACGTCATCAAATTCGATTACCGGTCCCTCTGCAGGTACTATATCATCACTTCCGTCTTTCATGGATGACTGTACCTCAAATACATCAGCGATTCGTCCAGCACCGGCAGCTGCCTTATTGAAAAATACAATAAGATTTGCAAGAACTATAAGTGCGAGTGATATCTGAGTCATGTAACTTACAAATGCAGTTATATCGCCCTGTGTAAGACTGCCGCTGTTTACGCGGTATCCGCCTGCCCATATTATCAGGGCAGCTGAGAGGTTCATAATCATGAATGTTACAGGATTAAGTACGGAGGATATTTTTCCCACCATGACAGCATGGCGGCTGAATTCGTCACTGGCATCACAGAATTTTTCTGTCTCTTCCTTCTGCCGTGAAAAAGCACGGATAACTCTCACACCTTCAAGGTTTTCACCTGTAAGCATTGAAATTCTGTCAAGCCGCTTCTGATTGGCACCATACATCGGAATGGAACGGCTCATTATTTTATAGATGATAAATGCGATAAGAGGTGCAGTTATCAGGAAAATAATCGACAGTTTTACATCGAGTGACAAAGCCATGATTATGGCACCTATGATAAGAAACGGTACACGTGTGGCCAGCCTTATACCCATATTTATACCTGTCTGGACTGCATTTGTGTCATTTATCAGTCTGGTTGTCAGCGTAGAAGCACCTAATCTGTCTGTTTCCGTTCTGGAAAGTGAATTAATATGTTTGTAAAGCGCTGTTCTCAGTTTTGTTCCGAATCCATAGGCACATTTTGCTGCAAAGTACTGACAGGTGAGTGCAAATGCAAGCCCGGCGAGTCCGAGAAAAATGATAACAAGGCTCATCTTTATTATATAGTTCCTGTCACTGTTGTAAATTCCGACGTCAATTATTTTAGCTGTGACAAGCGGTACGATAAGTTCAAAAACAGCTTCAAGAAGCTTGAAAAAAGGTCCGAGGAAAAGATATTTTTTGTATCCTTCAAAGTATTTTAACAGTTTTTTCAAGTTATATTTGTCCTTTCATTTTATAGTATCAAAACTATTATACTGAAAAATGAAGAAAATATCAATTGTTTTTGATTATATTACGGTGTCTTCGGGGGGCAAATTTGAACTTTCACCTTTCAGGATTTTTTCCGTCTCTGCCATGTCCTTCTCAATAAGTGGCCGCATGCTGTCCCTGTACTTCGACAAATCCACACTCTTAAGGCTCGCCAGTATCTCCGGAATATACTGCGGCTTTGCCAGTCCAACCTGTGCAAGAGCCTTAACACACTGTCTGGCAGTAATCGGCTTTTCATCTGTTATATGCGAGAGAAAATCAGATATAACTGAATCAAAACGATTTTCCTCATCCCACTGAGCATTTGCTGCAAGAATATAAAGTGCACGGTTTCTTACCAGTGATTTCGGATGATTAAGCAGCGAGGCAAACACATCGAAATATTCGTACCATTCATCTGTTTCCTTACTTTCGGATATTATTTTATCGGCAAGAGCACAGGCATACTTATCATCTTTTGCAGTCAGCTTCGCAATTATATTTTCTTTCATTTTCATCGCCTCCGGATTTTGATTTTCTATGAATTCTGATTCATCTAACTAACATTCTGACTTCCAGGATAAATCAGAATTTATTTCATTTTTTATTTTTGTTGCAACTTCAAGAAAATGATTGGGATTGGTTACATCGACTTTTACTACTGAACCCATAGAATGAAAAAATACGTCAGAAATTGTTTCTGCAATTTCTAATATTGAACTTTTAATGTTAATTCGCTGACTTATCCTTTTTGTTTCTAAATCATATTCATCATTAGGCGCACCTATCGCTAATAAATCGTCAAAATCATATTCATCAATATATTTTTTTACAATACTGTATATGCTCATACGTACACCTCTAAATCCCGATTTATCTGTATATGGTATACACTACTCCGTTTTATTATTTAGTCAATTATACAATACAATCTAAATAAAAGCAAGAGATAAGACGTCTTTTTTAATAAAATCTTACAAATCAAAACTATCAGTATACGCTTCCCGGCTTGATAATAGAATTAAAAAATGTTATACTAAGGTATAACTATTCGCACTGAACGGAGGACCGGATATGGGAACGTACTTTAATCCATCAAATGAAGGATTCAGAAAATCTGCAAAGGATGAGATTTACATTGATAAAAGCGGACTACTGAATATTCTGAACAGGAGACTGGGGGCAGAAAAGAACTGCATAGCAGTAAGTCACGCACGCCGTTTCGGAAAATCACAGGCTGCCAGAATGATTGATGCTTACTACAGCAAGGGATGCGATTCCAAAGAACTTTTTTCAGGACTTAAGATATCCGAGTCACCTGATTTTGAAAAGCATCTTAACAAATATAATGTTATTCATCTGGATATGGCAGCTATAACTGACGGACACAAAGAAGATTTTCTTGAAAATTTCAAAAGAAAATTATATAAGGATCTGTCAAAATCATTAAAGTGTGAAATAGACATTATCCAGGATATTTCTGAAACAATAAATGATATATATGAAGAAACAGGTATACAGTTTGTAATAATAATAGATGAATGGGACTGTGTTATCAGGGATTTTTCAGACAGGCCGGAAATAGTACATGAATATCTCCAGTTTCTTCATTCTGTTTTTAAAAGCGAAGAATCACAAAAGTTTCTTGCACTCGGATATATTACCGGTATTCTTCCGGTAAAGAAAATAAAAAAGGAATCAGCACTGAACAATTTCAGAGAATACACAATGGTTGATTCAAAGGAGTTTACTCCTTATTTTGGTTTTACTGAAAAAGAAACAGAGGAACTCTGTAAAAAATATGATATGAATTTTGATTCAGTAAAGGCATGGTACAACGGATATCTTATCAGCGGACAGAATATGTATAACCCGAATTCAGTATATCAGGCGATGGTAGATCACAGCCTGGAATCCTACTGGAAAAACACCTCAGCTTTTGACACGATAAACACCTACATCACAATGGACTTTGACGGACTGAAGGATGATGTTATAACAATGCTGAACGGCGGAAAAGTCAGAGTGGATGTGAATACATTCAAAAATGACCTGTCTGTAATTAATTCAAAGGACGATGCACTTACAGCACTTATACACCTCGGTTATCTTGGGTATAATTCCGAAAGAAAGTTTGCATATATTCCGAATTATGAAGTTGCAACCGCATTTCAGTCTGCACTTGCAACAGGTAACTGGAATGAGATTGCAAAAACTATATCCCGCTGTGATGAACTTCTCTGGGCAACGATTGACAGAGAGGAATCAAGGGTTGCAGAACTCATTGAGCTTTCACATGAAACGTATACATCTGTTCTGAAATATAATGATGAAAATTCACTTAGCTGTGCGATAACAATGGCATATTTCACTGCACCGGCATATTACACAGTAATACGGGAACTGCCTTCCGGAAAAGGGTTTGCGGATATTGCATTTATCCCGAGAGCTGATTCAGCCGGAAAGCCCGCTATGATAATAGAACTTAAATGGGACAGGAGTGCTGATTCTGCAATTAAACAGATAAAAGAAAACCGGTATGCTGGAAAGCTTAATGGATACGGTAACGAAATACTGCTTGTCGGTATAAATTATGACAAAGACAGTAAAAAGCATGAATGTGTTATTGAGAGTGTTGAGGGTGTATACTTCACGGCTTGATAATACTAAAAAATCACTAAAGTATAACTATTCGCACTGAACGGAGGACCGGATATGGGAACGTACTTTAATCCATCAAATGAAGGATTCAGAAAATCTGCAAAGGATGAGATTTACATTGATAAAAGCGGACTACTGAATATTCTGAACAGGAGACTGGGGGCAGAAAAGAACTGCATAGCAGTAAGTCACGCACGCCGTTTCGGAAAATCACAGGCTGCCAGAATGATTGATGCTTACTACAGCAAGGGATGCGATTCCAAAGAACTTTTTTCAGGACTTAAGATATCCGAGTCACCTGATTTTGAAAAGCATCTTAACAAATATAATGTAATCCATCTTGATATATCATCATTTACAGACGAATATACGGAAACTCTTGTTAAAGAAATAAAAAAACATGTGTTTGATGAATTCAGAGAAAAATTTCCGGATATAAATTTCGACTGTACTACAGCATCTGTATTTAATCAGGTATATGAAAAATCAGCTGAAATTGTAAACGGAAAAGAAATCCCGGTTCCTTTTGTAATAATAATAGACGAATGGGACTGTGTTGTCAGGGATTTTTCAGACAGGCCGGAAATAGTACATGAATATATCCAGTTTCTTCATTCTGTTTTTAAAAGCGAAGAATCACAAAAGTTTCTTGCACTCGGATATATTACCGGTATTCTTCCGGTAAAGAAAATAAAAAAGGAATCAGCACTGAACAATTTCAGAGAATACACAATGGTTGATTCAAAGGAGTTTACTCCTTATTTTGGTTTTACTGAAAAAGAAACAGAGGAACTCTGTAAAAAATATGATATGAATTTTGATTCAGTAAAGGCATGGTACAACGGATATCTTATCAGCGGACAGAATATGTATAACCCGAATTCAGTATATCAGGCGATGGTAGATCACAGCCTGGAATCCTACTGGAAAAACACCTCAGCTTTTGACACGATAAACACCTACATCACAATGGACTTTGACGGACTGAAGGATGATGTTATAACAATGCTGAACGGCGGAAAAGTCAGAGTGGATGTGAATACATTCAAAAATGACCTGTCTGTAATTAATTCAAAGGACGATGCACTTACAGCACTTATACACCTCGGTTATCTTGGGTATAATTCCGAAAGAAAGTTTGCATATATTCCGAATTATGAAGTTGCAACCGCATTTCAGTCTGCACTTGCAACAGGTAACTGGAATGAGATTGCAAAAACTATATCCCGCTGTGATGAACTTCTCTGGGCAACGATTGACAGAGAGGAATCAAGGGTTGCAGAACTCATTGAGCTTTCACATGAAACGTATACATCTGTTCTGAAATATAATGATGAAAATTCACTTAGCTGTGCGATAACAATGGCATATTTCACTGCACCGGCATATTACACAGTAATACGGGAACTGCCTTCCGGAAAAGGGTTTGCGGATATTGCATTTATCCCGAGAGCTGATTCAGCCGGAAAGCCCGCTATGATAATAGAACTTAAATGGGACAGGAGTGCTGATTCTGCAATTAAACAGATAAAAGAAAACCGGTATGCTGGAAAGCTTAATGGATACGGTAACGAAATACTGCTTGTCGGTATAAATTATGACAAAGACAGTAAAAAGCATGAATGTGTTATTGAGAGTGTGAATGGAATATAAAATCCGATAAAAATGCATCCTTCCTGTGTTCCGGAAGGATGCATTTTTCTGTTGTTATTCACTTACAATTCTGTAATAAGTACGTGATGTCATTGCGTAGACAACAGCGTAGAGCACAGCAAAAACTGCAAAGCAGAGAATAGTACACCTGATAAACAGTGGTGTATCCGTAAGACCAAGAGCCAGAAGTATTTTTCGTACCATAGGGAAGGCAAAGATTATATGAATTCCTGCGACACACAGAGGAAGGAAAAATACAGTGAGCACCTGGGAATTTATTGATTTCTTTATCTCGCTGCGGTTCATTCCCACCTTCTGAAGTATCTCAAACCTGTCTCTGTCATCCATGCCTTCAGAAATCTGCTTGTAGTAGATTATAATTACAGTAGCCGAAGCAAACATAAGTCCAAGAAATATACCTATAAAAAACAAACCGCCGGTCATCTGGTTTGCATCTCTTCTTGTTGCTATAAGATTATCTGTAAGCATATATTTGTCCTGCGAAGTATCAAATTCAAGAAGCCTGTCATAAAGGGCAAGCTGTCTTTCCTCGCTGGCATCTGTACTGAAATTTATGCATGTATGTATATCACTCGCGTTGTCTCCGTACGCATTTTTCTGTATATCGCAAAGTTTTTTCAGCACTGTATCATCGCTTACAACAAGATAAATTGTTTCGGCTATATTTGTTTCAGCCGCTCCGTTGCGGATAATTTCCTTAATCTCACCCTTTATACTGAATTCCATATCACCGATACTAAGGCTGCTTCCTGTTATTTCTCTTCTGTTACAGAAAGCATATACTTCATTCTCTGCAGGCGAAACGTCAAAACCGGTCATTCTCCTGTAATCTTCTGCAGCAAATGCGGAAATTATACATATCTTTGAAAAATCATCATAGCTTTCATCAAAGATAACCCTTATGCTGTTTTCCTCCCTGATACCTGAGAAAGTTAGTGAGTTATACTTCTGAAGCTTCTTTATCTCTACATCTTCCTCTTCAGCAAATTCCCTTATCGTTTCTTCAAGATTTTCGATTGAGTAATCCGCATTTATTACAAAGTCATCAGAGCATTTGTTCCTCACCACAGAATCAACTCCGAAAAGGAGTGAAACCGTTGTTGAAATAACAACCAGTACCATAGTTGAAAGAATGCATATATTGGAAAGTCCCGCCGCATTCTGCTTCATGCGATAAATCATTCCCGAAACATTGATAAATCTGCTCGTCTTATAGTAATACCCCTTGTTTTTCTTAAGAATTTTCAGAAGTGCAATGCTCCCGGCAGTAAAAAGCATATATGTACCGGCAATAACAAAGAGTACAGCCGCAAAGAACATTGTGATTGCTGCAACTGCATTTTCAACAGAAAGTGCAAGCCAGTAACCAGTACCAAGGCAAATCAGACCAGCTGCAGCGATTATCCACCTTGCCTTCGGTTCACGTTCGCCTGAATGATCACTCTTAAGGAGCTCTATCGTCTTTGTTCTGTATATTATTCTGACTGAATTTATGTAAATGCATATAAAGAGCACAATGAAAAATAAAACTGTGATTTTTAACGCCTCCGGTGAAAAATGATATTTCGGAACGGTTGAAACACCTATTATCTTTGCAAGAAGCATATACATAAATTTTTCAAGGAGAAATGATATTCCCAGCCCTCCGCCGATTCCAACCGCTGCACAGAACAGATTCTCATATGCATTAATCAGTGAAATATGCTTTTTCTCCATTCCGAGAATATTGAAAAGTCCGAACTCCTTCTTTCTCTTCTTCATAAGGAAACTGTTTGTATAGAACAGAAAAATGAACGAAAAAACAGCCATTACACCGTTTCCGAATCCGAGAACTTCTGAAACAGAGCTGCTTATTGAAGCTACATCGTCATTTACAGAGAGTGATTTCATTATGCTGAACATGGAAACTGTAAAAATACATGTCAGAAGATACGGAATGTAGATACGGGCATTTTTCTTTATATTGCTCAGTGCTATCCTGGGATACATGGCAGTTCTCATTTTTCCTCACCTCCCCGGGCAAGAAGGGTAAGTGTATCGGAAATCTTCCGGTACATTTCCTCATTTGTGCTGTTTCCTCTGTAAAGCTGGTGAAATACTTCGCCGTCACGGATAAAAAGCACTCTTCCCGCATTGCTTGCTGCCTTTACCGAGTGGGTAACCATAAGTATAGTCTGCCCCGAAGCGTTGAGTTCCGAAAATATTTTCAGAAGACTGTCTGCAGACTTTGAATCAAGCGCGCCTGTAGGTTCGTCGGCAAGGATAAGTTCCGGATCCGTTATAACAGCTCTTGCAACTGCAGCTCTCTGCTTCTGTCCGCCGGATACTTCATAAGGATATTTATCCATAAGCTTCTCTATACCCAGCATCTTTGCAAGCGGTTCAAGTTTTTCCTCCATCTCCCTGTATCCCTTGCCTGAAAGAACAAGAGGCAGAAAAATATTGTCCCTGAGTGAAAATGTATCAAGCAGATTAAAGTCCTGAAATACAAAGCCAAGATTATTTCTTCTGAAAGCTGAAAGTTCCTTCTCCTTAACTTTAGCAAGACTTTTTCCTCCTAAGATTACCTCCCCTTTAGTCGGCTTGTCAAGAGCAGCAAGTATATTCAGAAGAGTCGTCTTGCCCGAACCCGACTCACCCATTATGGCGACATATTCTCCGTCCTCAACTGAAAAGGAAACATTTGAGAGAGCCCTGACCTGATTTCCTCCGAAACGGGTTGTGTAGATTTTTTCTATATTCTTTACTTCAAGCATTTGTTTGTCCTCCTTATTTATTCTGTGTTCCTATTATACCACGAAAGCCGAATGTCGCAACATCTTTTTGTGTGACAATCCGGCTCTTTAATGTGACATTTTTGTAAGGTTATTCTGCAAGAACAGTTTCTTTGCCCGAAACAATATAAAAGGTACTCCCCTTACCCGCTTCTGATTCCGCACGAATATCAAGCCCGAGCTTGTCGGCCGCCTTCCTGCACAGATACAGACCGAGTCCGGTTGATTTCTTTCCTTCTCTTCCATTGTATCCGGTAAATCCCTTTTCGAAAATACGCGGAATATCCTCCGCCGCCATACCAATACCGGTATCACTTATGCTGATTATCCCCTCACCGCACTCAATGGTTACGGTTCCGGAATTTGTGTACTTTACAGCATTTGAAAGAAGCTGTTCGATAATAAGGGTGAACCACTTTTCATCAGTTACAATCTCTGTTTCGCTAAGGTTGCAGACAAGGGAAATGCGTTTTCTTACAAACAAGGGAGCATACTTCCTTATCGCCGCCCTTATCAGTTCGTCTGCACGGTATGAACGGATAACAAGGTCATTTGTGCTGCTGTCAAGCCTGAAATACTGAAGAACCATGTCAGTATACTGTTCTATACGGAAAAGCTCCGACTGAAGCATACGGTTTTCATCAGTATCCTCCGACTGAAGAATCATGTTCATAGCAGCTATCGGAGTTTTTATCTGATGAACCCAGGTTGTGTAAAAATCAATACTCTCTGTTCGCTGATTCTGAAACTCATTTTCAATATCCGAGCAGTGTGCAGCCAGAGCAGATATTATCTCTGAATAGTCAGAACCGAGAGTATCCGTGGCTTCCGGCAGTTCATATGCTAACACTGATACATTTTTACTGATAGTCTGAAGCTTTGCGTGCAGTCTGTAAAACTTTATAAATCTTATGAAAAATACAGCTGCAAATAAAGCGAAACTAAGCAGAGCCGCATACAGTACAGCATCAATATCCGAACTGTACAGATAAAATACAGCCGCAAAAATCAGTACAGCTGAAAGAAATAAAAATATTTCAGCACGCAGCTGTTTTATAAACCCGGGTATTAGTCCAAATATATTTCTCATTCTATTATATATCCTGCCCCGACCTTAGTCTTTATAAAATCCTTAAGTCCTGCCTGTTCAAGCTTTTTTCTCAGACGTGTAACATTTACCGTCAGGGTATTCTCCTCAACATAGCAGTCCATCTGCCACAGCTTTGTCATCAGTGTATCCCTGCTCACCGTCTTTCCCTTGTTCTCCATAAGAGTTTTAAGTATGAGAAAATCATTTTTGGTAAGCTCGGTTTTATTCCCCTGATATGTGACCGTTGCATCGCCAAGATTCAGAACTGCACCGTTATGCTCAAGAACAGATATCCTGCTGCCCATATCATAAGTTCTTCTGAGCAGTGCATTTATTTTTGCCGTGAGGACGGTAAGGTCAAAGGGCTTGGTGATAAAATCATCACCGCCCATATTCATCGCCATAACTATGTTCATATTGTCGGAGGCTGAGGAAACAAATATCACTGGCACATCGGAGATTTTTCTTATCTCCGTACACCAGTGATAACCGTTGTAAAACGGCAGCATGATATCCATCAGAACAAGATGGGGGTCATACGAAGCAAACTTTGCAACGACATTCTGAAAATCCGTTACGCAGGCTGCTTCATTTCCCCAGCACTCTATCTGTTTTTTCATAGTTTCTGCAATTGCGGGCTCGTCCTCAACAATGAGAACTCTGTACATTACTTAACAGCTTCCTTAAGAGCATCGACCTTGTCTGTCTTTTCCCATGCAACGCCGAGATCTTCACGTCCCATATGTCCGTAAGCAGCAAGCTTCCTGTACTGCGGCTTTCTGAGGTTAAGTGCTTCGATAATTGAAGCAGGTCTGAGGTCAAACACCTTGTTTACTGCTTCTGCAATCTTATCTTCATCCACCTTGCCGGTGCCGAATGTGTCAACAAGTACTGATACAGGCTTTGCAACACCGATAGCGTATGCAAGCTGAACTTCACACTTGTCAGCAAGTCCGGCAGCAACTACGTTCTTTGCAACGTAACGTGCAGCATAGGCAGCAGAACGGTCAACCTTCGTCGGATCCTTTCCTGAGAATGCTCCGCCGCCGTGTCTTGAGTATCCGCCGTATGTGTCAACGATAATCTTTCTTCCTGTAAGACCACAGTCACCCATAGGACCACCGGTTACGAATCTGCCTGTAGGATTGATGAAGTACTTTGTATTTTCATCAAGAAGCTCTGCAGGAATAACTTCCTTTATTACAACTTCCATAATATCTTTTCTGATATCTTCAAGAGAAACTGCGGCACTGTGCTGTGTTGAGATAACCACAGTATCTACTCTTACCGGCTTTCCGTCATCATATTCTACAGTAACCTGTGACTTTCCGTCCGGTCTGAGATATACAAGTGTGCCGTTCTTTCTTACTTCAGTAAGACGCATTGTGAGCTTATGTGCAAGCGATATCGGCATCGGCATAAGTTCCTTTGTTTCATTGCAGGCGAAACCGAACATCATGCCCTGGTCTCCGGCACCGATGGCATCAGCGTTGTTCGAACTCCCGTCCTTTGCTTCAAGTGCCTCGTTTACGCCCATAGCGATATCGCCTGACTGTTCGTTGATGGAAGTGATTACTGAGCATGTATTTCCGTCAAAACCGAACTTTGCTCTGTCATAACCGATGTCATTTACAACATCTCTTACGATTCTCGGAATATCGACATACGCACTTGTTGTAATCTCACCCATACACATAATCATACCTGTTGCTGCAGCTGTTTCACATGCTACTCTTGCAGCAGGGTCTTTTTCAAGTATTGCATCAAGGACTGCATCAGAAATCTGGTCGCAGATTTTGTCCGGATGTCCTTCAGTTACAGATTCAGAAGTAAAATATTTTTTCATTTTCGTTCCTCCAATAATTTTTTCAATAAAAAACGCCCGGAATTTTATCCGAGCGTCTGAATTCATTATGAATAAATTCCTCATCTTTCGGATCTCTTCCGCAGGATTTAGCACCTTGTCTGAATCTATATGAATCAGTCAGGTTGCCGGGCTTCACAGGACCTGGTTCCTCCACCACTCTCGATAAGGTGTATTTAATTTACGTTTTTAATTATAACACATGAAATATGTCGATGTCAATAGATTTTTCACAAAAATGACATTATTCACCGGAACTGTTAGATTTGCTGGCATATACCCTGTAAACTGCAAGTTTTCCGTCCTGCTTCTTTTTCATAAGAATTTCGATATCAAGTGAGCCGGTAGTATTTGTATACGTTCCATCCCACTGGATATCATCAGGAGAAACATATTCAACAGAAAAAACACACCGGTAAGTCACTGTTCCGTCATCATTTTCAGTTACAGAAGGCTCAGGTGTTTCAACAAATGTCAGTCTGCTTCCTCTGAGATTAAGCTCCTCCAGCATAAGTTCCCTGTAGTCATCGTTCCATGACAGTTCCTTTACTGAAGCACTGTCTCCGGAAAAAAGAGCCTCTGTATACTTTATACTTTTATCAGCAAGTTCATTGTACATTCGGTATGTATCTCCGAGTCCGGCAAAAGATGAAGTATTCTTTATCCTTATCTGCCTGTCCTCGCCAAGAATATTTCTGTTAATCAGGATATCTCTTATTACAAGTTTACCGCTTTCGTCATATACTATTCTGTAAATATCTTTCTGCTTTTCAGCCTGAATATAATTTCCTTTGGTTTCAAGAGATTTTCCGGAATAATTTTTACGGATACCGTCCCATTCTTCATTAATAAGAACATTTCCGCAGTAATCAAAAAGAACATATTTTTCATTCTCTGTTTTACCGCACAGGAACTCATTGCCAAAATTCTCTATACCAGTATAAATAAACGGAACAATAACATTTTCCCTGGTGTCTATTATGCCGAATCTCTGTCCCTTCGGCGAATACTGAGAAACAAGGAAACATTCGTTGCCAAGCTTTTCAATGCTGTTCCAGCCTGCTTCGATAATTATCTTTCCTTTTCTGTCCTTAACACCGTAAAATCCGTTATCACCAAAAATGTAATAATTTTCACTTATCTGACTGACAGTCGGAGCCTCCGGTTCATCTTTTACCGGTGCTGTATTTACATCAGTATAGAACTTAATAATCTGCCATGTAAAGACAATGAAAATAAGCGAGAGAATTATAAAAATTATCCTGATATTTTTACTCACGGCATCGACTCCGAATCAGTTTTACTGAGATCCTTTTCAGTTTCCTGAACAAGATAAATCGGTCTGTTTTTACACTCCATATATGTCTTGGCAAGATACTGTCCCAGAATACCTGTTGTAAAGAGCTGGAGTCCTCCGAACAGAAGTATCAGACATACAATAGTCGGATAACCTGAAGTCGGATTACCGAATGCAAGTTTCTGAATAACTGTAACAATCGCCATGATAACAGCTATCGCACATGAGATTATTCCAAGAAGTGAAGCTATTGCAAGAGGGGCTGTTGAAAATGCAACTATACCCTCAAGTGAATATTTGAAAAGTCCCCAGAAGGACCAGGCCGTAGTTCCCGCTGCACGTTCAACATTCTTTATCTCAATATATTTTGTACGGAATCCAACCCAGCTGAATATACCTTTGGAAAATCTGTTGTACTCTCTCATGGAAAGAATAGCGTCAACCATCTGCCTTGTCATAAAACGATAGTCCTGTGCACCGTCAACAATCTCAGTCTGGGATATTTTATTCATTATCTGATAAAACTTTCGTGCAAACCAGCTTCTTACTTTTGACTCACCGTCACGGTCAACTCTTCGTGTAGTAGCGCAGTCATATTCACCGGAGGAAACATAGCTGTACATCTCTGGAAGAAGCTCCGGCGGATGCTGCAGATCGGCATCCATCACGACTATATAGTCACCCTTTGAAGCCTCAAGTCCGGCAAACATCCCGGCTTCTTTTCCAAAGTTTCTTGAAAATGAAATATACCGGATCCGCTCATCCATCCGGGCATATTTTCTTAACCCTTCAAGTGTTTTATCCTTTGACCCGTCATTTATAAATACAACTTCGTAGTCAAGTTCAGGATGTTCGGATTTCATTCCTGCCATTACTTCAGTTATTTTATCATAGAACAAAGGAAGGACTTCCTGTTCGTTATAGCAAGGTACTACTATGGAAAGTAATTTCACTGTATCTTCCCCTTTTAATTTTATTTAACCCGCAAGGGCTCACACTATATATTTTACTATAATTCATATCTTTTTTCAAGATGGTTTTCCGCATAAAAAATCCGGTGTTTTATTAAAAGGGACATTGCAGAAAACTGCAATGTCCCTTAATTTGCAATCCAGAAACCGGAAGTTAAAGTATAATCCTGTTTTTGCTTACTGAAGCATACAAAAGACTACTTACAGCCACCAAGGGAGTAAAGAGATGTTGGACATAATAACTCCTTCCTTAAATATTTGTATTAAACTTAAAAAATATTAATCGCTTAAAACATCAATGTCGCTCTCATTCAATTCTTTTACTAATTTCATAAAATCTTCATATTCTTCCTCATTCAAGCGTGAAAATTTTGTGTTATTAACAATTATTTCTTCAGTTTCCTTATTTACTGATCTAATCATATAATCAGATAATTTTCCAATTCTTTTCCACGTAAAATAATAAAACATTATTTCTGAAATTATATTTTCTTCAGTATCTCGTGAACCACAAACTTCATCACCATACAAACGTGCAATATTTGCTGCTGTAATTTCTCGCCTTTTAAATACCATATCTATATTATCTTTTAAATCTGATTTAACAAGAAAATATTCATTTCTATCTATGTACAATTTTAGCACCTCGGTTTGGTATTAATTTAATTCTCAAAAAATATAAAACGGATGACCTTCTTTATTACGTTCTTTATCAAGTATTTTTATTATATGTATTATTCTGCTATTCATATATACATAATCATGAGTTCCGACATTCAGGTTTTTTTCGCACCAATTTAGTTGTTTTCTCAGATCATCAATCACCAGATCAATTTGTTGAACTGTAAACTCTGAATCGTCCTTGAATAGTTTAGAATCGCATTCTTTAGCAGCTTTACTCCAAATATTCTCATAAAAATTCTCTGTTGAAATATTTTCACTTAACACTAATTTTGAATCAGATATTTTTATATCGCGATCATATCTAAATAAGCCTACCGACATTTTATCACTCCCCATATATTACTGAAATATTCTTTGATCACTGCCTCGTTTACCTATAACCCCAAGTACATAATCACATTTTATGCCCAGGAACATCAGAAGATAATTATAATGTAAAAAAATCCGGAACCCATAACTGAATTCCGGAAAAATCATTAACACATGATATCTTTTATATTTGCATTTGAGATAATCATACCTGCATTGTTTTTTATCTGCTTATACTTTCCAAGCGGGAGATGATATCTCATTATTCTGATTGCATCAGCATACTGAGGTGAAGGTGAAATAGCCTCGTTTACACCGGCCTTGAAGTCAGAGGCATGAATTTCCCTGATATCCTTACTGAGAACATCGATAGCCGCATAGCTTGAAACATCCTTATTCAAAACATTCATAGCAGTCTCAAGTGCCGTTCTGTGTGTATTCTGCTTTGTAATATCATTTGAACCGATAATCTGAACAACATTTCTTGTGAGAAGTTCAAGAGCTGATTTTCTTGTTGATCTGTTTATTATTGCGTCACAACTGAGCTGCATAATAACTCCGAGTGAAGATATTTTTTCAATCTGCTCCATTGTATAAAATTCAAGATACTTTTCAATATGAGCAATAATCGGGCAGAGGTTTTTGGAAATTATAAGTTTCTGAAGTGTTTCCAGTACCATGTCACTGTATTCCTGATACGGAAGAGAAAGCATTATGTAGTTGGTATTTCCGACACAGAGTTTTGTAGTATCTGATATATCAAGAAGTGATGTTGTAAAAAGCACCTCTGCTCCCGGAATTATACGCGGAAGTGACTGACCTTTTATTTTTTTATTCAGAAGATCCAAAGCCTCCTCACGTTTTGCAAGAAACGAAGGAACATTGTCATCCACGGAATTGAAGTAAGGTGTTGCTACGACTGTTTTGATTTTCGCCTTGTGTAAAATTTTAAGAATTTCTACGCATCTGTCAAGTTCTTCGTCCATATTTTCAGCATCAGAATGCGGAAGAATACCGGAATGAAAATCAACGTATCCATTCATAAACTGCGTACCTCCTTAATTGATTTTTATTGTTTACAGAGTTGTATTTATTCAGACTTAGATAATTATATTTTAATGGATTTTATTATTTTTGTCAAGTTTGACACAATTTAAAATCCCGCTCAAAATCATAATTTTTGTCATATTATAATTCTGTTATGGGAATTTTTTAATGCATTACTGATAATATAAACCAAAAAAATTTGTTCATAAATTCAAATTTATATAAATGTACAGATTTAAATAGCTTTTTTAACAATACCATCATTTTTATTAAAAGTATACAAATATAAACGAAATTTCAATAGACAACTGTTGATTAATATAGCAAATAAACCATCCCCGGCTGAGCCGGAGTTTTCTAAACTCAATCAAAAACGGCAGAACCTCAAATCCTGCCGTTTTTGATATATTCAATTTAACCTGAAATATTCTCACCGATTACTCTGTCGTATGTAAGAACATCAAGTTCGCTGTCATTTGCAATACTCGAATCATACTGTGTTGAATAAACAGGAAGGCTCTTCATCTTGTCTGTCATTGCATTTACAAATGTGTCCTTCGGAGCTCCTATGGTATCGAGGATTACATACGGAACATAAAATGCCGAGAACTTTTCTTTCGGAAGGTCTGAAAAATCTTCTCCGTAGTTGCTCCAGATGAAGTAATTCTGTTCAAATACTCTTCCGCATGTTGAACTGTTGATTCCGAGCTGTTCGTAAACATTGTCCGAGTCGTTCTTGAATGAAGGGAAATGGTCACCAACTATAAATACAAGTGTAGGCTCATCAGTCTTCTTAAGGTGTGCTGTAAATGCCTCGAGTGCATCCGCTGTAACCTTTACGTTCGAGAGATAATTGTCAAGTTCATTTGGTGAAGGTCCGTCTGTGTACGGCTGATGATTCTGCATGGTTGTTGTATGAACATAAAGCGGTTCATCACTTTCATCTATAAGCTTTTCTATCTGGTCAAATACTGTTTTGTCCTTTATATACGAACCTTTGTATTCAACCGGAACAGTAAAGTCATCTTCAAATATCATCTGGTCAAATCCAAATGTTCCGTAAACACGCTTTCTGCTGTAGAATGAACTAAGGAAAGGATGAACATATGCCGTGTTGTAGCCGAGGGACTTGTAGTAACGTGCTATTGAAGGCTGGTCTCTTTCTGCAAGCATTCTCTGCGGCATATTCGGATCGTTGAGTGACTTGACCGGAAGTCCGAAAAGAAGTTCAAACTCAGTTCTGACTGTAAAGCTTGCAAATGTAGGTACGATAAGCTGACCACGGTGTCCTTCAGCTGCAATCTTGTCAAATCCCTTATAGTATTCATCACTTACATCAAGTTCGTCAAACGCTCTGAAGTCCGCAAGAGCTTCTGACATAACTACAATAACATTCGGCTTTTTAAAATCTCCGCTTTCTTCTGCTTCTTCCACAGCAACATATTCGTCACCGAGATAGTTTTCAATAGTTTCTTCACCGTAATTTTCCGGAATTTCAAGCTTGTTGGCAAGATTTTCACTTGCTGTCTGCATGAAAAATGCAAGAAAACTGTTATTTTCAAATTTTTCATTCAGAATAAATACGTTATCAGCTGCTGTTGTATCAACCTTGAAGAAGGAGTATACAGGATTTGAAAATGCGGAAATAAAGAACATTGAGAATACTGAAGCTGCACATGCAATTCCCGGAGCTATGCTCTTCTTTATACTCGCCTTTATCTTAGGATTGAACCAGAAGGTAAATCCTATGTACGCAAGCACTATAAGAGTGTAAATAACAAGACGAGGGGTTATTTTTATATACGCAAATGAAGTCAGACTCTTTACACTTTTTATAAGCTTCATATCTGTCATGATAAGGTGATTTCCGTTTGTTCCGAACTTGAAAAGTTCAGTTACTGAAAGCATAAAGTAAACTATACTCTGTATGGCAACAGCTCTCCATACCTTTCTGAACAGAAGACACAAAGCTGCAAAAATAGCTGAGGCAACAACAATATCAAAAACAAAAACCATCGGCTTGTTTGCAATAAACATAACAAGTCTGCTCGGGTATTTTCCCTGATTAAGTTCTGCCATCATTACTATGAATACAGGAAACAGTAATGTAAGGAAAAAACATGTCATTGTGTATTTTCTGCTGTTTTTATCCCTTATTTCATTTGTGTTTCTGATGAACTCTGTAAATTTAAGATATAATCTTCTTAATGATGTCATAAATTAGCTTCCACCTTTTCCACACATAATTTATATATTTTACTGAATCGCACATTCGCGAAATTTTACCGTAAATCAAATATATCACATTAAATTTAAAAGTTCAATAGGCTAATTTATTTTTGTAAAATCCTTTTGTATTGCATAATTTCAAAACCGGATATTTGTGCAGTTTAAACAATCATTCCGCCGTTTACACCTATAATCTGACCGGTTATATATGAGGATCGTTCAGAGGCAAGGAACAGAATGGTTTCAGCAATATCACGGGGGCTCCCGCATCGCCCAAGCGGAATATCTTCTTTTATCTCATTAATTTCCTCCTCAGTATAGCAGGAAGTCATGTCTGTCATTATCATACCCGGAGCAACACAGTTCACGTTTATACCGCTCGGTCCGACTTCTTTTGCAAGCGCTTTGGTAAAACCTATAACCGCAGCCTTTGCCGCTGAGTAATGCACCTCACAGGAAGCCCCTGTCTGTCCCCACATTGAAGAAACATTTATTATCTTGCCGTATTTTCTCTTCAGCATATGCGGAAGAACTTTTTTTGTGCAGTTAAGTACTCCGAAAACATTTATATCAAATATTCTGCGGGAATCCTCATCAGAAACCAGGTCAAAAAGTCCTGTTACTGATATACCTGCATTGTTTACAAGAACGTCTATTTTTCCGAAGCGTTCTGTTATCTCACTGATCATTATGTCAGTTTCCTCCGGAGATGAAACATCTGCCTTAACGGCAAGACCACCTGTCTTTTCAGCAAGTGCAAGGGCTTTTTCCCTGCTGTTGTTATAGTTTATTATTACAGTATATCCGTTTTCTGCAAATAATTCTGCAGTGGCAGCTCCTATTCCTCTTGAGGCTCCGGTTATAAGTACTGTTTTAAGCATTGAAATAAATCTCTCCTTGTGATACAATAATAGTATCTTTTAAAAAATAATGAAAGGCAATTAGAAAATATGACAGATGAAAAGATTCAGCGAATAAATGAACTCGCAAGAAAATCAAAAACACCTGAAGGTCTTACTGAAGCAGAAAAAGCTGAACAGCTTAAGCTCCGCAATGAATACAGGCAGAGCATAGTCTCGAACCTCAGCAATCAGCTTGACCACTGCTCGATAGTTGATGAAAAGGGCAATGTAATTAAAAAAGTTAAAAAGAAGAGTTAAAAATATTCGGCATAAGATCAGAAAGGCAGAATACTTTTGGCTCACCGTTTTCCGCAAGAATAATCTTAAAGCCGGGACCGCAGAATTCAGTCATAACCTGAAGACACGCCCCGCACGGAAAGCATTTTTCAGAAAGACAGTCTCCGGACTTTACAGCACCGACAACCGCGATTGCTGTAAAGTCCGTTTTTCCTTCTGAAACAGCTTTGAATATGGCAGTTCTCTCGGCACAGTTTGTAAGAGAATATGAAAGGTTTTCGATATTGCACCCTGTAAATATTTCACCGTCACTGCAGAGCAATGCCGCGCCCACCGCAAAGCCTGAATATCTGCAGTAAGATTTTTCCCTTGCCTTTGCAGCTTCATCAAGAAGTTTTTTATACATAATTATCCCGTCCTTTTTTTCTGCCCCGCACATCCGCTCACTTCGTTCGCTCCGTGCGTATCAGCTGATATTATATTTATAGTATATCATTCCGTGCCGTTTAAGGCAAGCAAAAATATTGATATACAGCAGTGCGGACTGCCTTCAGTCCGATACAGCCCTGCTTCCGCCTTTTCTCATAAAGTAAAACAAAAAAGCTGAAGTCACTGCTTCCGATGCAGCATATGCAAGCCATACTCCGTTCATGCCGAATACAGATGAAAGCAGAAATGCAAACAGTAAAATCAGAACAAATCCCCGGAGTACTGATACTGTAAATGCAGCTTTAATATTTTCAACCGCACTGAAATAACTGCTGCCTGCTATATTGATTCCGGAAAACAGAATACCGGTAAAGTACAGTCTTATTCCGGTTACCGAATACGACTGAAGCAGTGTATCACATTCCGGATTGAATACTGACGATATCCCCTCTGCAAAAACAGCAAGAACTGTATACAGAACTGCAGCTATTGTAAATGCCGTAACAAGAGAAAGTTTACGGAGAATATCAGTTTCACCGGACTTCTTCTCCCCGAAACTCCGGCTTATAAGCGGCTGGCTACCCTGGGCAATGCCGTTGAAGAATGCAACTGCAACAAGTGCAGTATTTGCAATAATTCCATAAGCCGCAACACCTGTATTTCCTGCCAGATTCAATATCAGAAAATTAAAAGTCATCGTGATTACACCTGATGATATCTCAGCGACAAATGCGGAAAATCCGACCTGACATGAGGCTGTCAGTTTTTTCAGTGAAGGAATACACGGCTTTATATGAATGCTGCTCTTCCATGAAAAAATATGTGTGGAACAGATTAATATTCCGACAGCCGGCGATAAACCTGTTGCAAGTGCCGCACCGCTCATTCCCATTTTCAAAGGAAACATGAGGATATAGTCAAGTACGATATTGAATATACTGCTGACAAGTGTCGCAGCCATTGCTGTATTTGGTGCGTTGTCATTCCTTACAAATGCATTTACAGCATAATTAACCGTAAAAAGCGGAGAACAGGCCATAAATATCCTGGTATAGTCCGTCCCCGTCTTCACTATTTCACTGTCTGCTCCAAGAAGCCCGAGAAGCTTTTCCGGAAACAGTATACCGATTACTGAAAATATCAGACCGGCAAATACAGCAAAGAACAGTGAATTGAAAATATAATTATCTGCATCCTTAAAATCTCTTGATTTTGCAATTGTATACCTTATAGCGGAACCAACCCCGATCATTGAGCCGAATGCAAAAATCAGGTTGTATACCGGCAGAACAAGATTCAGGGCTGTAAGTCCGGCTGCGCCCTGGGATTTTGCTATAAAATATGAATCAGCAAGCACGTAGCACGACAGACCTACCATACCGAGAATATTTAAGGAAACATATTTTGCAAACTGTTTTTTCATATACATCAAGACCTTTCCGCAAAAAAAGACCAGATAAGAGTTATCTTATCTGGCCATGTAAATGTCCATCCGGGAAGTTCAAAGTGAACCACCTTGCAGGGTGCATATCTGCACCGTCCGATACGTCTGAAAGTATACCACATATCACTGAATCTGTCAAGTACCGGTTTATCTGAAATTTCCGGGTGCAGATGTTTTTGTTTGATTTTAATGGAAAATAAATGGTAAAAGTCGAGATCGCTATTTAGCAACAAAAACAAAAGAAATATGTTTGCGAAGGTGCAGGGCGACCGCAAAGCCC
>JAUNJJ010000190.1 GCA_030533325.1 Oscillospiraceae bacterium | reverse complement strand
CCCGTGCAGACAAATCCCACGCCCGACACGGTGATGCCCTTGATACTGTCAAGCTGTTCCTTTTCCTGACGGCATTCTTCAAGGGTCATGGGGCGGTCGAAGTATTTGCACTCGTAGAAATCATACTGCTCTCCACGTCGTATCACGCAGTTAAACTCGCCGTTGGTTTTCGTAGCAGGGTCATCGTACCAGTAACTCCCGAAATCGTCAATATCGGGATATTTGCCGAGCATAGCAGCTCTGTGGAAGTATTGCAGAGCGATGCCTTCAAGTCGTCTGCTGACAAATTGTTCCAGTGCAGCGTCAATATTTCGGTTGTAGAACTGTTCCTCACCGATACGGGCGATCGTTCCTGCCTTGCCGAAAATGAACGTGAAATAGAACCGCATCAGGTTATCCACGATCTCATAGAACTGCTTTTTTGTCATTTCGGCGGTTGATGGGTTCGGTTTTTTGGATAGTCTCCATGTCGAGCAAAATTTTCAACTGCTTATCGAGAAGACCTGTCTCGCTGTTCGCTATTTTGTCCCGTATCTCGCTGTAACGCTTCTTGCCGTTGCCGAGGATCTCCAGAATCCGTGCATCGAAAGTCTTCTGTATCTCTTTGAGCATGACATTCTCAATATGTGACCGCACCAGACCTGTTTCGGGCAGCAGCAGATGCTCGATGTTCTGCCGAACGGTCAGGCTTGTATCCAGATTTTCCAGAACATAGGGACTTCCACCAAATACGGCATAGAAGGCGACCTTGTCACGAACCGAAAGATCGGGATAGAATTTCGCTGCGTCAAGGTAGTCAAAATCACGGATATGCTGTATCAGCGAGAACCTGTCGAACAGCGGATTGCCCTCTTCGAGCAGTTCCTTCATCATTGTGATGTATGAACCGCAGAGTACCAGTTTGACATTTTCGGGCAACTTGTCGATGACTGCCTGCATATAGGAATCGACCTCGTTCTTCTTTTTGGTCTGCTTGAGGTAGGGGTATTCGTCAATGATGAGCAGTATCTTTTTGTCAAGCGTTGTCAGGTAGTCCATCATCTCGAAGAGAGAGCCGAAGCGGATATTCGGAAGTCCAAGCCCTTCCGAAACACTCTGATAGATCAGCTCCATATTTCCCTCAAAGGTGCTTGTCACGCACATATGGTTGATGACGAAACCTTCAAAGCTCTTTGCAGCTTCGCTCAGCAGGGTGGATTTTCCGACCCTGCGCTTGCCGTAGACAAGCACTGCCGTTTTGCGTTTCCATGAGGAAAGCTCGGCATTTAACTGTCTGAGTTCTTTTTCTCTGCCGATAAACATGACATCACTTCTTTTCTGAAAATATTTTCTCTGAATAATCTTTCAGTTTAATGATATTATACCACAGTGCTTTTCTATCATCAAGTTTCTGAATAAAAATTCAGTGAAAAACTATTCAGAAAACAACAGATTTGATTCGATGACCTGTTATTGATAGTATGCCACAGGTAAGCGATACTATCACTCCCATGGTCCGAAGAGTACAAGGCATACGAAGCAGCTAATCGCCATAAGGTTGAATCATACCGAGATTATGACAACCTGGCAGAAAAACCAAAAACTCCGCGTAAAAAAGGCCGGGCTAATATCGCCTAACGGCAGCACAGTTAACTTGAATGCTCACAAAATCAAAAGCGTTAACGATAGCTGCATCAACTGCAGTTATTGTTAACGCTTATTATATCATTTCAGAAATCAATTGAATAGACACGTTATATTTTACGCTTACCAGCCGAGGATCAACTCGTCCTCGGCTGTTACTTATTTTACTATCTTCTCAATAATGCAGGAATGCCCCTTGCTCTCATCGTAGCTGATACCAACAAGCAGTATCTCTCCGCTGAAGGCTGTAAGCTTTTCGGTATAATGCTTTTCTTTTATCTGTTCAAGTGCGTTTGAAGCGGCTTTATTGTATTTCAGTTCAATAACCATTGCAGGTGAATCAACGCCCTTGCGTGGAATGAATGTGAGATCGGCAAAGCCTTTTCCGCTTGGCAGCTCTCTGAAAATCTCGTAGCTGTTTCTTGCGGAATAGTAGGCAAGTGCAAGCGTTACAGACAGGGACATTTCATTGTTGTACGCAATAATGGAAGTATTTTTTCTGTGCACTTCCTCAAGTATTTCAGCAACTTTATCAGCGTCGCAGACAAGGGTAGCGGAAAGCAGCTCGTCCGACTGACGGAGCGAGTTCATGACCTCTTCCCAGCCGCCGTCCTCTATGCAGTTGATAAACTCCTGCTGAACCTCTTTATTGGGTATCCAAGCGGTTTTGGTATCAAAATCGTATGTGAGATAGCCGAGATGGATAAGAAGTGTCAGTACATCATCAGAGGAATAAAGCGATACCATATCATTCTGAAATTTACCTGTATTTACGGGAATATGCTCTCCTGCAATCATTCTGATAACCGACTGACGCAGTCCGTCCATATCTATTTTGATATACATTTGCAGGGCTTCAAAGGTTTCGGTTTTTGTCCAATAGCTGTCAAAAATGCGGTTGATAACTGCTCTTACAACAGATTGAGGATTGTAAATATCATAGCTACCCACTTTATATCCATCGTACCACTGTGCCATTTTTTCAAGAGGCATATCATATTTATTGCAAAGATAAGCAACATCATCGGGAGTGAATCCTGTGTATTCCGCAAACATTGCCTGATTAGCCATAGAATATTCCGAATACATATTGAGAGCGGAATGCTCGCCGTATTTTTTTACGGGAAGAATGCCCGTTGCATAGTCAAGTGCCACATATGGCTGCTCCTTGAGCAAAGTCCGGAGATAATTAAGATACAGCTGCTGTCCATCAGAATCATTCCTATAAATTCTGAAAATACAGTCCCATTCGTCAATTATAAAAACAAAGGGTATACCTGTTGTTTGATAAATTTCAAGCAGCATTTCATCAGAGGTATAATCATCGGGCAAGTCAAGCTCCGCATATTCACGTTTAAGGTCACGAATAATTGATTTTTCAAGCTTGTCTATCATCAATTTGATATTATCGGATTTTGAAGCAAAACCTCTTATATCAAAACGAAAAACGTTATACTTGTTAAGGTGTTTTTCAAAGCTCTCGGACCTTGAAATTTTCAGTTTGCTGAAAAGCTCTCTTGAATCACAATCCCGGCTATAATATGCGGAAAGCATATTTGCTGCCATTGATTTACCGAAACGGCGAGGGCGGCTAATACAAATGTGTTTATCGGACGTATCAAACAAGCTGTTTGTGACTTCTATCAGCATTGTTTTATCCACATATATTTTTGAGTTTACTGCCTGCCTGAAAAGATCGTTGCCGGGATTAAGATATATTCCCATTTTCACACCTCCCGATATTATTCTGAAAGTTATTATCGTTATTATACCACATATTACCGCCTGTTTCAATGCTTGGGATAAATTGTTGCAAAAATATTTTTGACGTTTCTACTGAAGGATATCTATAACGAACTGCTAGCGTTCGATATATTCATCCGGTTTTTCAATGTTCTTAAGTATCAGGTAATACCGTTTACTGCGGTCAAATTCAATATTCATACCGTTAAAGACAATAAAAATGAATAGCGAAAAAATATGCCGGAACAACCGGAAGCGGTATTTTTATGTCCGCAGAAAAATATGAGAGCATTAAAAACAGCATGTTATAATATAAACACAGGCAGAAAATTGATAATATGCCGAGATGCAGAAAATTCTGTATCCGGGGTTTGCTATAGTGAACGAAAAAAATATTTTTTCGTTCACTTGCCGATATGCACGGAGTGACCGCAGGGAACGGATGTGCAAGGCAATATTAATAAAATAATTATAGTGAACGTCAAATTTATTTTGACGTTCACTATAATTAAAAAAGTTCAAAACGCTGAATTACAGCTTGCTGTAAACAGCCTTTGCAACTTTGTATACATCGCCGCAGCCCATTGTGATGATAAGGTCACCCTCTTCAGCATTTTCACAGAGGAAGTCTGTGATCTTGTCGAAGTCGGCCTGCTTGCATTCATTTGTCTGTTCAGCTGTTTTGTCCTTGTCAAAGTAAATGCAGCCGTCAATTTTGTCTGCCAGGTCCTTTGTATAGATTCCTATGGTGTTCTTTTCACGGGACCCCATGATATTTGTAAGAACTGCCTTGTCAGGGATTGAAAGTGCTGCTGCAAAGTCGTCAAGGAGCAGGGATGTTCTTGAGAATGTAAACGGCTGGAATACAGCCCATACTTTGTTGAATCCCATTTCCATTGCTGCGTTAAGAGTCACTGTAAGTTCTGCCGGGTGGTGAGCGTAGTCATCAGCCACTGTTATGCCCCTCTTCTTACCGATTATCTCGAATCTTCTTTTTGCTCCGCCGAATTCTTCAAGTCCCTTTGCTATGAATTCAGGTGAGGCACCGGCACTGTGTGCGGCAGCAGCTGCGGCAACAGAGTTGAGGATGTTGTGTGTGCCCGGAACATTGAGAGTGATATCGCAGAGTTTTTCACCCTTGTGCATAAGCTCGTATGTTGTCTGAACACCGCCTGCTTTCTTAATGTTTACAGGATAGTAGTCACATGTATCTGCAGTACCGAAGGTAATGATGTTTTTATTTGTGAGACCGGCAATGGCTTTCATTGTGTTTGCATCATCAGCATTTACGATGAGAGTCTTTGTTGTCTTTTCAGCAAACTTTCTGAATGAAGCTATGATGTTGTCAAGGGTTTTGAAGTAGTCAAGGTGGTCAGCGTCAATGTTGAGAATAACCGATGTGTCAGGGTAGAGCTTAAGAAATGTGTCTACGAATTCGCATGCCTCGCACACGAGGATATCACTGCTGCCGGCCTTTCCGCTACCGCCTATGCACGGAAG
>JAUNJJ010000189.1 GCA_030533325.1 Oscillospiraceae bacterium | reverse complement strand
GAGAGGATGATGATTATGGCAGGAACAGTGGCATACCAGAGGAAAACATCGTTAAGTACGGATTTGCCTTTGAGGGAAAGAATGTTCTGACCGGACAGGGATGATTGTGTGATATTGTACTATACTGTTTAAAAATAAGGATGCAGGATTTCCGACATACTTATATGTCATTTTTCCTACATCCTTATTTATATCATTTGTATATTATCATTGAACCAATGCGTTGTTCGTAATATCGATATCTGTATTCTCATTTATTACATTAATCAGTTCATTTATCTCATCCTGATATTCTGAAATCATTTTCAATATATATTCAACATAGTCATCATCCAAATCATCTATATTTAACGGAACCATATCGGAATTAAGTTCAACCTGTTCAAAAATCGAATTAGCTTCATCGTAAAAATCAAGTCCGATTTTATAACCAGAAAAATATTCCGGCCATATATAAAGCGTTATATACATTTCACTTGATTCAATAATATTTCCATTATCGTCCAATTTCACTGTATATCCAGCTGTTTTAGCAACAGACACAAAACCGCCTCTTCCCAAATACTCAGGCATCTTCATAGAAATAGTATAATCACCAACCTCTTTAGTATACCTAAGCATATCATCATCTTCCTCTCCGAACAGATGCGTGATTTCAAGATGTTCAGCGATATTATTATACCTCTGCTGATACCCTACGTACCATATAACATTTATCGCAGCAAAAACAGACAATATAAATATAAGAAGAATCAATAATCTTTTAATTATCGCAGTTTTACTTTCGTCTCTGAAAAAATTCATAACTTAATTACCCGTCTTTCATTTTCAATAATTTTTCTGCTATGTGTAACTAAAATGATAGTTTTTCCCTTTTGATTTAAAAAATGCAATATATCCATAACTGCATCCGCATTCTCTTCATCTAAAGAACCTGTCGGCTCATCTGCGAGAATGATATCACATTTTTTTAAGATAAGTCTTGCCAGTGCCAGCCGTTGTTGCTCTCCTCCTGAAAGTTTATATACTTTAGTGTCAATTTTGTTTATAAGACCAACTGTTGTTAGTGCCTCCTCGACACTTATCTCCGTGCGAAGTTTTTTTTGTATGATTTCAAGATTTTGACTAACTGTTTTTCCTTCAAGTAATGCGAAATTCTGAAACAGAAAACCATATTTAAGAGCAAATAATCCTTTTTTATTTTTAGTTTTCCATATATCAGTTTTATCAATAATAATTGAACCACTGTCTGGCTTTTCAAGACAACCAATCATATTAAGCAATGTCGTTTTTCCACATCCGCTTTCACCACAAAATACAACAAATTCCCCGTCCTGAATGGTACAATTATAATTATCGAACAAAACTTTATCCTCAAATTTTTTGCATAGATTTTGAATCAATATCACAGGCTTCCTCCCTTTAGAATATGTATTGTATTATTTTTTTCAGTAAAAATCATACTTATCAATATCAGAATACAATTAACAGACAAAACAAGCAAACTTACAATGCCCACAGTCAGGATATTAAAAATACTATACATTTCTGACAGAATAACTCCTGTAATAAAAGCAATAAATACAGAAAAAATATTTATTGCTATAGTTACTGCATTACGCTGCAGAATAGAATACCCAAATATTTTCTTTAGAGCAAGTTCTTTTGAATTAACCAGATATTCAATTTTAGTAATTACAGAAATCAACAAAACGGTCAATACAAACAGAAAAACACTGAAAATCGAATTAAGTAATACACCACGAATCAATTTATTTCTATACTGATTACACAATTCAGATACATTTATAAGCTGTATTTCATCAAGTTTTTCTGTTATTTTTTCAGAGAAAAATGATGGGTTTTCTATATTAAACAGAACATTAACCCACTTGTCTCCAAAATCAATATATGCATTATTTTCTATCATTTCCCTGATTTGCGAATCAGATAAATTACAATACACTATGACAGGATCGGAAATCATATCGGCGCCCAAAGGTAAATCAGATACATTTCTAATATCAAAGTACACTACCTCTGTATGTGAATATTTTCTTGCTTCAAAACTATAATTTTCTAATCCAAAAAAATTTTCCGCAGTCGTAGATACTGCAAATTCAACATTGTAGTCATCAATTTCGGCATATTTTTTTTCTGGTATATACACTACAAAGTCTTTATATGATTCTTTTTCAAATACTTTTGGATCTGAAACTACGTTATTTACAGCCTCTTCATTTAATACGATAACCGGTTCATCATGAATGGCAGCACAAAATGTAGAAAGCAAAACTTTATTCTGAAGATATGCATCCAGATAAATATCTGATTCAACTTCATTTACTTTTTCCTCATTCTGCAAAACCTGATTTGCAGGTGTAATCGATATTGAATTGTATTCACTCAAATGAGTTATTGTATCGCATGGTGCCAGATCTTTTCTGCTATCCTGAATAGATTCCAGATTTGACGATAACGAAACAATCATTAAAATTTCTACCACTGCTTGCAGTAAATAAGTATTTATCAATAACTTTCCATTTATATTTGCTCCATATATTACTTCCTTATATTCAACTTTAATAAGGGTCAAATACAAAACCGAATTGAATAAAAAGAACAAGGCTAATATATTATAAACAAAATTGCATTTATATCCCATGAATATCTTACTTTTCAGGAAAACATATATTGAACTAAATATCAAAACATTGAAAATTACATCTGTTAGTATTTTCTCTAAAATTATTTTACCAACAGATTCACCCATAGATATTCTAAGGAAATCATGTTTCTGGCTGTATTGTATGTCAATCCAGGTCAACAGTAATATGAAGCCTAAGGTAATAATCCATATTCCATAAATCAATATATCGTGTATCGGAGCTTTTTCTTTATGAACATATGATGTTGCCATCTTCAAATAAATATTTTGACGAATAGAAACAACAGTATCTTTTTTCCCCGTAAAATAATATCTAACCACTTTGTTGTTATTTATAACCTCCTCAAAAGGTAAGACAACAACTTCCGTAGAACCTGAAAATAAGCTTTTAAATTCACCGGACGAAATATTATGTTTACGAAAAAGAATTTCCTGTGTATCTTCATCAGCGTAAAGTATCAATTTGGAATGGAAGGCATCTATGTTCTTACGTTCAATGGAAAAAACATTCTCATGATATTTATCTGTTGCAGAAACAACAAGTGAATAAACCTGGCTTCTGTCTTCATTTTCAATATCAATAAAAAAGTATGGACTTGAAAATGTTTGTAAGTGTAACTGAAAAAGTTCACTACTCACTGTAAAGCAAAGCAGTACAACCATTATTGTTATGATAAACTTAACATATTTCATAAGTGAATTTTCTCCTCATACTGCAATAGTCGTTGCTATTGCTTTACTAATACGTTAAGCGCCTTATCTTTTGAACAAGCGCCTATTAGTTGATTTGGTACCCATTCCTATAAATCGATACCGACGGTACTAATCCCATCATCTCTTGACCAACTTATCTGGTCACGCCCTAACCGGCACACCATAATTTTTTCCACATATAATTCAGAAACACTCTATAAAGAGCTCATAATAATAAAAGCAACAGCACGTCAACACTACATAAAATAGCAATCTGACGTGCTGATTCTTTATTATAACTATATTTTTAATAGTTTTTACAGTCAGTCTTTCACAGAAGATGATCCTGTAGAATAGGTAACTCCTGAATACGATGCAGAAAACTCTGTTTTATAATATACATAATATGTTTTATGAGCAACTTCAATCTTGGAATATTGATCTTTCTCTTTCTGTGCACCTTCAGAAAAGGTTGTTTCATAGCCGCTTCTTTTAACCATTGCTTTAGAATAGCATTCAGTAGCTTTGGTCCATACATAATCTTCATTTATCCAATCTATGTCGAAACCATAAACCATATAACCAATAATTTTAGAATTAACTTTATATGTTCTTGTTCTCTCCCATTCAGAAGTAAACGAACTGCTATCACCTACGTAATCATAATCTGTATAAGCAGCAACATCTACAGGAGTTGCTGTAACAGCTGCAATAAACCCAACCGTAAACATAGTTGACAATAATTTACCTACTTTTTTCATAAAGTTAGCTCCTTTACTTTAAATAAATAATCTTTAATGTGCTTGACAAAATATTCAAAAGCAAATTCTTAAGATTATTTGTCTTTACTTTTGTTTTTTCAGACAAGCCGACGCCTTAGGCTGGTGATAGCTAAAGAGTGAAGCTGAATTGCATCTAATCTCAGCTGACTTCTTTCCTTTTCAACTTATTGCCAATCACCACCATTGCCGTAACAACATACTTTCATAAGCTGTTATTAATAATCCTGCAACATCAGAATCTGCCGACACAATTCCAGATATTACGATTAACTTACTTTTTTAAGCATTCAGGCTTTTTTGGAGCCTTTGGCTGATACATACCAATAACAGATGCTGCATTGTAATTGATATTAGCCATTGTTTCTGCAATGCGCTTTATTACATTAGCTGCCTTTTTCATTTCTTCCCCCCTTTCTCTTTTTAACGCTGCAGCGATAACCAGACTTAAAATGTATACCGGAGATATCTCCTGACTATAATATACAACACAAATTTCCTGAAATCAAGCAATCTGGCACGAAATCGTTTTTTCTGGCACGAAACTTTAAAAACTCATATTCCGGATACTTTTCTGATACTTTAAGATACGCAAAAAGAAAAACTCTCCGAAACCGGATTGTATGTATCCGATTTTGGAGAGTTAAAAAAATTATATAGTGTAATTACTCATAATCAGGAGGATACCTTAAGAATCTTACGCAAAATTTGTACTCCCTGCCTCAATAATCTGTATTAAGCATAACCGAACAGCAGAACATATC
>JAUNJJ010000188.1 GCA_030533325.1 Oscillospiraceae bacterium | reverse complement strand
CTTATAACTTATAACAAAGGCAAAGCATTCGAAAGGATGCCTACGCAAAGCTTTAGGATCTAACCTCAAAAGAGTATGATAGCCAGTTGCACCAAGAACGAACGCATTGTCATATTATTTTGACAATGCTTTTTTTATTGTTATGTAATGGGGAGGTAAAATATATGGAGGGTTATTTATTAGCGAGGGAAATCGCACAAAAATGGGGGATATCTACAAGGAGAGTTCAGCTTATGTGTGCTGAAGGTCGAATTGAAGGAGTAACTAGGATTGGAAAGACATGGGTCATTCCTGAGAATGCAGAAAAGCCAAATGATGCAAGGATTACAACAGGGGAGTACCGTAATTGGCGCAAGAAAAAGGAATGAACTTAATCAGTACAAACTATTTCAATAGTGGTGCGAGATATAAGGTCTTAATCTTGCGAATAAGCAAGTGATAATAGATAAAATGAAACTCATTTAAAGGAGGGTTTACCACATGAGAGAAAAACTATTTAAGAAAGGAACAATGAGGAGACTGTTTAGTATCGTTCTTGCATTGGCTATGGTATTATCGTTAATGCCGATGAATGCACAGCTAGTCTATGCGGCTGGTGGTAGTAAAACGGTAACAATTGATACCGTTATTCCGAAAGAGGAACTTGATAGTAAATATGATCAAAGAACATTTTATGATGAGGACAAGATTATAAGCATCAGAAATACAAGAAATCCTCTATGTCTATCTAATGGTATAAGAGTAACTTCAGGTGAGGGTGCTGCAGGTACGCCATTAGCTATTTCATCTTTACCTGGTTATACTATTACAAAGATTGAAGTTACTATAGGTATGAGTACTGCATCAGTTGAAGACGGTACATTCTTGGTGGCAGGAGATAAAAAAGTCCAGGTTAATGGGTTGTGTTTAGGCAAGTCTTTTGCAATAGACGGCTTAAATTCAGAGTCGTTAACTGTTACTACAACAGGGTATACGCTCATGTTGAAGCAAATTAAGGTAACTTTTACTGTACCAAATCATACACATAATTATGAAAGTGGTTGGACTTCTAATGATGATTATCATTGGCATGCATGTACAGGTGAGGGAAATACAGAGTCTTGTATTCTTATGACAAAGGGAGCTAAGGAGCCACATACTGGTGGAACAGCTACCTGTTATTCAAAGAAGGTATGCTCTGTTTGTGGAAGAGAGTACGGTGAATTATTACCTCATAATTATGAATACACTGCAACAGGAAATGTTTTAACTGCAACCTGTCAAAATCCTGGTTGTTCTAAGTCAGAGTCATTAACTTTATCACCAAAGTATTATTCAGGTGAAGCTGCGAATATTTCAAAAGCAACTATTTTGGGAGATGCAGGGTTTGATGACTTCAATAGCAAGATTGATAACAATTTATCAGAATCTAATTTTAAAATTTATAACTATGCTGATGTTGAAAAAGATAATGAGATAACTGGAAATATAACTCAAAAAGGAATATATATTGCGGAACTATCTAAGGATGGGCAAACAGCAGATATAGCTTTTGATGTGTACCAGAATCATAAGCATGATCTGGTTTATGAAGCAATTGGTGATACATTAATAGCATATTGTAATGCTGAGCCAGCTGACCATGTTGTAAATTGTGACATAGTTGGAGAAAAGGCTTCAGTTACATTAACTGTTGATCCTGAGATTCATACAGGTATAACAGTAGATGTTGCAAAATCTACTATTTTTGAAAATACTAATTTTGCGGCTTATAATGAGAAATTAGGCGAAAAGGGGTAGTGAAGTAATAGGAAACATTACTGCAAGAGGAGATTATCTTGCAGAATTAGTGGTACCTAATGCTCCAGCAGCAACTACAACTTTTAAAGTAATAGCAGACCATATACATGATTCATTAACATATTCAGCTTCTGGGGATACATTGACTGCTACTTGTGAATCAGGGGACTGTTACTTAGCTAGTAATAAGGTTTCAATTAAGCTTTCAGCAACATCTTATGTCTACTCTGGCAAACCTGCAACTGTTTGTACAGATGGCACTGATCCAGGTGCAACTATAAAATATAACTTCTATGATTGGATGTATGCCAATGCTGGTGACGTTATAGTTAAGTATGTTGGAAGAGGTAATACAAGATACTCTGAAAGTTCAACACCACCAACTAAAATTGGTACATATACAGTAAAACTTTATCCAGCTTCTGAAGAATCGACTCCAACTAATATTGCTTCTGCTGATTTTGAGATTAAAAGAAAATCAGTTCCATCAGGATGTAATAAAGTTGTTGATTTTGGTACAAGAGATTGGGAATATACTATTTACAAATTTGGAAAATATACATCAAATGTAAATGGTGATGCAAAAGGAAATTTCACAGATTTTAGATTTTATAATATTACAGGTAGTACAGTAACATATTCTGTGGCTGGTTTTGCTTCTACATCTGATGCAGAATATAGTGGCAGTTTATCTTCATCAACAATAACTACCCTATTGTCAGGTCTTAAAGTGACTGATGGAGTAGGAATAAAATGTGCATATAGTGCAGCCACACATGTTGTGACAATGACGCCAATTACACATTCTCATACATTGGACTATACTGTCTCTGGCGGAACAATAACAGCTAAGACTACATGTCATACAAATGAACATTGTGAGTATAGGTCAAAGGGTGAGAAGACATTTACATTAACTCTTGAAGCAAAGTCATTAATAAGTTATGGTTCTGAAACCTATTCCGCTACGCTTAGTAATAAAGCAGAGTGGACGAGTGCAGGCATTCCAGTATCGACGATTCAATATTTTAAAGCAACATCTGAAGGTGGAACAGAAGGTACTGAAGAGGTTACAAATCTTAAAGGATTGCCACAAGGTAATTATTATGCACAGGTAACAGTTGGTTCATCTGCAAATGGAACAGCTACAGTGAAAGTTCCATTTAAAATATTTCCACCACATGTATGTAATGGAATTAATTTCGGTAATAAGTTTCCATCAAATGGTGGATCATTAAGCGCAGGAAATTATTGCCTTACTGAAGATGTGACATTGACAAAATCTCTCACAATTGACGGGAATGTTAACCTTTGTTTAAATGGACATGTGCTTAAAGGAAACGGGATAGCTGGTGTTATCAAAGTAAATAGTGGCAAAACATTAAGCATATATGACTGTGGCACTGCAACAGAGCACAGAGGCACACTATCTGATGATGGATATCTATGGACTTGGGATGGTGGTACAGATACTGGTGATACTGTTATAAAAGGCGGTATCATTACAGGCGGTGCAGGTCAATACGGAGGCGTATATAGTAAGGGTATCATCAAAATGTATGGAGGCTCTATTGCCGGCAACCAGACAACTAGTACATATAGTGGCGCTGGAGTTTACATGGACACCGACTCAAAGTTTACTATGTATGGTGGTGAAATCAAGTATAATAAATCAACCGAAGATGGTGGTGGCATATATGTTAAAACTGGTTGCAATTTAGATATTCAAGGAGGTCGAATAACAAATAATTACGCAGCTGATGATGGTGGTGGATTGTATTCTGGATCCGATACCTCGAAGGCGATTACAATTTGCTTAACAGATGGTGAGATTTCAAACAACAAAGCTGCTGACGATGGTGGTGGTATTTATCTTGAAGCTAGTGCGCCTGTAAGGGATGGACAATTTAAAATGAAGGGCGGTTCTATTACCGATAACATTGCTGGTAGTGATGGTGGTGGAATCTGTGCTGCTGGCAGTAATTGGTATATGTATAAAGGTACAATTAGTGGAAATACTGCGGCTGATAAAGGCGGTGGTGTGTACCAGGGTGAAGGTATGATGGTTAAAATAAACATACAGCACGAAGGTGTGATTAATATTACCGGCAACACAGGAAGCAGTGGCACAAAAGTACAGAATTTGTATTTGACACATAATGATTTTATATCGTCTGACTTTAATGAATCGTCTAGAATTGGTTTGACATTAGAAGATCCATATGGCTCATTTTCTGAAATGACTGAGGTTCAAGATTGGGATATTATGTTCAGTTCAGATGAGCCATATAAATACCAAATTAAGAACAAATCTAGTGGTGGTATAGAAGCAGATACAGGTGTGACTTCTAAAAGTCACAAATGGGAGTATTCTGAAAATGGTAATGTTTTATCTGCAAAGTGTAAAGGAACAGCAAATGGCTGTACTATGCCTAGTTGCGGTCACGACACAGATGAAACAGCAGTAAAATTAACATTAACAGCAACAGATTCAGTTTATTCTGGAAACAATGTGACAGCAAACTATGGTAAAGGCGAAGCTGCTGTTTGGAAAACTGTTGTTGGGACAGATGCTCCTACAATTAGTTACCAATATAGAGCAACTGAAGGTGGAACATATTCTGCAACAGCAGAAACAAAGGATGTTGGATATTACATAGCAAGTGCAACTGTAGATACTAATAAGACAGCAACTGCAGAGTTTAAGATTACAAAAGCTACACAAGCAGCTCCTGCAGCAAATGTTGGTTATACAATCGATTATGAAGCAGAGACAATTACTGCAAATGAAGGTTATGAAGTAAGTACATCTAATACAGAATTGGCAGCTCCTGTAGAGGGAAAAGCTATACCAGGTGATAAGTATTATATAAGAAAGCAAGGGGACGATAATAATGCTCCTTCTTCTTGGACAACCATTACCGCTCCATTAAGACCGGAAGGACCGGCAGGAATTAATTATGTAACCCCAACAACAGCTGAGGGAACAGATGGTGCTATTACAGGCGTAAGTTCATTGATGGAATACAGACGGTCTACATCTGATGAGTGGACAGCAATTGTCAGTACAGAAATAACATATTTATCAGTAGGTACATATGTGGTACGTTATAAGGCTACAGAAACAGCGTTTGCAAGTGAGGTA
>JAUNJJ010000050.1 GCA_030533325.1 Oscillospiraceae bacterium | reverse complement strand
GAATCATACTCATGTTCAGTGTTTTTCCGAAACGTCTTGGTCTTGTGATGAGATTTATCTTTGAGTTCTGATCAAGTAAATCCTTTATAAGAAGTGTCTTGTCTACAAAACAGAATTCTTTATCAACAAGTTCCTTAAAATCCTCTGTTCCAACTGGTATTGGCTTTCTGTCCGGCATTTCTTCATCTCCTTTTCAACGGTTTTATTTAATTATATATTACCATAATTACGAGGTTTAAGTCAGTAAGTTTCTATTATTAGTCTTCAGGTGCGTAAACAGTCTCGCCCATCTTCACTCTGCATGACTTTCCGTAAAATGCTATTCCATAATTTATTACTTTCTCATAGCAGTCATCTGTAAGCTGTTCTGCATACTTTCTCGTTTGTATCTGCTTAAGCGCTGTATCACACATAGTATCCATTTTCTTAAATGTATCAGCTATCTTTACTTCAATTATTACGGCTGTTTCTCTGGTCTGATATTTGCAGATTGTTATATCCGTTCTTCCTGTTCCGTTCTCACGATTTGATTTTATTTCATATTCATCGTTTCCGGTTATTGCTCCAAGTAAAAATCCATGATAGAAATTTTCAAGATAATCATGGAAACTTATGCTCTTTCTCAGCCAGCGGTTTATTTCCTTCTGCGCTTCTTCCGGTTTTTCATCAAGGAAATATCCAAGAAGATCAGGTGTTCTTTCACTTTTGACTATTTCATCAAACCATTTTTGTATGGTATCTTCATAAACTGTAAGAACTTCAAGATTAGGTATTACCATTTCTGAAACAGTTCTTTTATCAATAAACTCTGAATTAATCTGTTTAAGATATCCTGTAAAAAGCAGAAAGCTCCAGATGTCATCGTTATTTACATTCAAATCTGAATATACTGAATTTTGATTTATTACAGCCTTAACGCTTCCGCCTGCTACCAGAGTTTCTATCTTCTGCCTTGTATTTTCATCTGATTTTTCTATTAGCTGATGAATGATGCTGTTTGAACTGGTGTTTATCCAGTAAGCCTGACATGAATAATCATTACCACCGATTGCTGACGCGATATATTTCACTATACTCCATGAATTATATATTTCCGTTTTTCCGAAAAGATATCCGTCATACCATTTTTTCATCTCATCAAGTTTATCTTCGAGATTGTAATATTTCGCCAGACTTTCTACTTCACTTTGTGTAAATCCATAATATTCAGACAGTCTCTGGTCTGTTACAGGGTATATTTCCAGATTGTTCATCCCTGTAAATATACTCTCCTTTGAAACTCTCAGACATCCTGTCAGTACTGCGAATTCAAGTGACGGATTTGTTTTCAGCACTCCTTTGAATACACTGCGTACAAGTTCAACCATTTTATCATAGAAGCCCTTAAAGTGCGCATTTTCAAGTGGTACATCATATTCATCTATAAGAAGTATAACCTTTGCGTGAAAATGTTTTTCCAGACATACAGATAAAAAGCGCAGAGCTGATTCATATTCAATATCCTTTGCCTTTTCATCCCGGATACTCAGAAATTTCTCTTTTTCTGATTCACTAAGTTCTGATGAATCTTTAAGATAATTATGTCGTCCAAATTCTTCTGCAACAGCGTTTTTAAAAAATACAAAATCTGATTCATAATCGGATTTATCCATATCCTTCAGCGATATTGTTATAACCGGATACTGTCCCTGATGCTTAAGGTATTTTTCGCCCGCATCATTTATCTTCAGTCCTTCAAACAGATACGCATTGCTTTTTTCTGTTTTCTCAAAGAAACGCTGAATCATACTCATGTTCAGTGTTTTTCCGAAACGTCTTGGTCTTGTGATGAGATTCACCTTTGTATTCTGATTCAGTAAATCTTTTATAAGCAGTGTCTTGTCTACAAAACAGTATCCCTTGTCAACAAGTTCCTTAAAATCTTCTGTTCCAACCGGTATTGGCTTTCTGTCCGACATTTCCTCATCCCCTTTTCAGATTTTTAACTACTTATATAGTACCATAATTGCGAGGTTTAAGTCAATAAAATTCGCTGCATACGTACATCGGTCACAAAAACGGAACCGTTTATTCAATAAAAATATACAGCTATAGCAAACGACGGGTAAATTTGCCGTTTACTATAGCTGTACTCTTGTTATAAAAAACAGATTTTCAAAGTGTTTTTGCTATTGATTTTACAACGAAAGCCAGTACCTTTCCTATATCAACAGATTGTCCGCCTGAAACATTCTCAAGATCATCATCTGAAAGTTCCCCCGAAACGGTATTCTTTTCAGCGATGTAAGCACCTATTTCTTCAATCGTAGCCCTGCAGCCGTATTTTTCCGCAAAGCTCTCTGCTTCTTCAGGTTTAAGTGAAAGAAATTCTTTTTTCATATCATCGTTTGAAATTAACTCGGTGTAAAATTCTTCTATTGTTTTCATGTAAATCACTCCCGGGAAAGCTAACTGTTATAAGAATCATCTTCGGTACAATCTCTGCCACTGCCACCCGCTGCAAACTCAAGCATGCTGTCATCAAGTTCAGGACTGTTGCCGCTAACGTCAATACTACGTCCATTCAATGCCGACACAATTTTTTCCTTTGTAACGGGATAAGATATCGTTCCGTCCACCCCGTCCTCACAGACATCACCGTTTTCATCAATTATATACCACTCATAAAGATCACAGGCACTTCCGCAGATAAAGTATTTTGTACTGTTATTGCAGCGGCGGGCAAAATCCTTCATCTTAACTCCGTCAAGCCGCATGTCATCGAGACTTGCAAAAACAATGTCAAAAGCTTCAAAAAAACACTTTTTTCCCGCCATAAGTGAATCTGTCTCAGCGATTAATTCACCCTCCGGATAAACCGTTCTTATGCAGCCGGAAAGCTCATCAAGTCTTTTTTTGTTATAATCCGATGCCAGTATTTTCACACTATTACCTCCTTGTCTTATATTTTTTTCTGCTAAATTAATTATACATCACAAAGTGCAACAGAACTGCAACAAACAGACTGTTTTTTCACTGTGAAATTACACAAATTTTTGATGCAATAGTCTGTATATGCACTTTTCCCCGTTATATAATCCATATTTCAGAAAATTTTATGCCTAATACACAGAAAACATATTGCAAAATTCGATTAAATATGATAAAATATCAATATAGTTTTTTATTTATGATATACGGGGGAATTGAATATGAGATTTTTGGTAGTCGATGACGAAAAACACGCACTTAATTATATTTCGACAATTCTGAAGGAAACCTATCCTCAGGCGGATATATTTTCTTTCTGCAAAACAAATGATGCTGTGCAGAAGGCAAAGGATATAAGATGCGACGTTGCATTTCTTGACATACAGATGGACGACAAAAACGGTATCGAACTTGCAAAGGAACTTAAGGACATAAACAGCGAAACAAATATTATCTTCACAACAGCCTACAGCGAATATGCTCTTGATGCACACAGAGTATATGCAAGCGATTATCTTATGAAACCTGTCAGCTGCGATTCCATTTTAAACGCAATGGATCACCTCAGAAATCCTGTTAAACCTGCGGATGAAAACAAGCTGAAAATAAAGTGCTTCGGTAATTTTGAAGTTTTTTCCGGTGACAGTCCTATTCATTTCAAAAGGTCCAAAACCAAGGAACTTTTTGCTTACCTCGTTGACAGAAAAGGTGCAACCTGTTCCAAAAATGAACTTACAGCTGTTCTGTGGGAAGATAAAGCGGACTCCGATTCACTGCACAGCAATCTTCGTAATCTTATCTCTGATTTGCAAAAAACCCTTGCCTCTGTTAATGCAAAATCAGTTCTTGTAAAAGAAAGAAATTCTCTTGCCATAAATCCTGACAGAATTATCTGCGATTACTACGATTTTATCCATCAGATACCATATGCCGTAAACAGTTACTGCGGAGAATATATGTCACAGTTTTCATGGGCAGAGCTTACTCTGGCTTATATTGAAAACAACAGGTAACATAATAAATAAAAACAGTGAAAGCAGAATTATTTTTGCTTTCACTGTTTTTTGATGATATCAGCATATTCAGCAGTCCGCTTTTATCAATAAATATCTTATTTTACGGGAAATGCTCCTCTGTACTGCAATTCAAGCTCCGTAGCGTCGGCTATCTTTTTATAGTCCTCAAAGCCGCCGCCCTCACATTCAATAAGCCATATATATCTTCCCATAACCGTTTTTTCGGGACGGTCGTGGATATACAGCGGTTTTATTCCGGGCTTTTCTGTTTTGCTCAGCAACTCGGAAAGCCCGGATGCTTCACCGCAGGCTGTAAACACCATACGTCCGGAAGCATTCTCCTGCGGCTCATCTGTGGATAATATGTAAAAGCGGGTCTTATTGTCCTCGTTCATCTGAATATTTTCTGCAAGTACGGATAATCCGTAAACTCTTGCCGCTCCCACAGACGCAATGGCTGCTGAGTTTCCGGAATCACTTTCCGAAACCATTTTTGCCCCCTCTGCGGTGCTTGATACCTCAATAATTTCAGCATTTGGAAGATTATTTTTCAGCCAGTCTGCCCCCTGCACTATCCCCTGCTTGTGGGAATAAACCGTTTTAATATTATCAAGTCTTACCCCGTCCTTTGCCATAAGAGCCTGACGTATGGGCAGCTCCACCTCGCCCGCCACAGACAGCTCCCTATGGGAAAGAAACTCGTCAATATAATCGTACACAGGTCCGCCTATGGTATTTTCCTGCGGTATCACAGCATAATCACAGTTTCCGTCAAGGAGCATATCCACCGCATCGGCTACCGTCTTCTGCGGTCTTGTATCACTTTCCTCACCAAAAAACAGCTTTGCTGCCTCCTCGGTATAGGTGCCTTCGGGACCTAAATAGCTGATTATCGCATTCTGAGTAATATTTATCTCCGAATTTTCATCTGATACCGTCTTTCCTGCCTCACAGCCCGAAAGCAATATCATCGCAGAAATAAAAACGGGCATATATTTTATGAGCTTTTTTCTGAACATTACATACCTCCGCTAATCAATACCTGTGGTAATCTGATATATTTTTTATCTTTTCGGAAAATCAGCTTGTCTGTTTTTCTCCATTACATTATACAGTATATAGTGCAACAGAAGTGCAACAAACCAGAGAAAAAAGTATACAAATATTTCAGGCAAAGTTATAGTGGATGCAAAAAAAGAATTTTGCATCCACTATAATTTCTGACTATTTTCTGAAACTTATCGTTACAACAGTTCCCTTTCCCTTTTCGCTTTCCACAGTAAATCTGCCGTCAGTATATTTTTCCACACGGCTCCTTACATTTTCAAGCCCGACATGGGAACGTGAACCTGAGTTTGTTTTCGGACTGTTCGTATCAAATCCCACTCCGTCATCAGATACGGTTATGGTTATAATTCCGTTTTCCTCCCGGGTTCTCAGCGTAACTGTGCCTCCGTTTTCTTTTAAACGTATGCCGTGCTTTATGGCATTTTCCACAATCGGCTGAATCGTCAGAGGCTGTATATTAAAATCATCTTCCGGAATATCATATACAACGTTAATCCTGTCACCGAATCTTAACTTTTCAAGCTTAATATAGGTCTTTATATGAGAAAGCTCCTGTTTAAACGGTACCGGCTCGCTGCTGGTTATAGCGTCCATATTTTCTCTGAGAAAAACTGAAAAATCCACCAGTGCATCACGGGCTTTCAGAGGTTCTGTACTGCACAGATCGCAGATGGCACTGAGTGCGTTGTAGAGGAAATGCGGCCTTATCTGACTCATCATTACCGCAATCCTGTTTTCCTGAAGCTCCAGCTGAAGCTCTTTTGCACGAATGCTTTCCTTTATATTAAGCGGGATAATTCTCAGAGAATAAAAAAGTGAACAGATAAATACTGCCATAAATGCAATTCCGGAGGCAGCAGCAGTATTCCATGTTCCAAGAAGCACTGCAGATATGTCAGTTACAAGTGCAATCAGTGTAACAAGGCAGACCGATGTCATAATAACCTGTCTGACATCTGATTTCTTAAAGCTGAGTGCACACAAAACCATGAGTATAAGCGCTGCCGCAAGCTGTACGAAAATCAGACCGTAATTCAGATCATAAATAAGTTTTCCGCCTGCCGCTGCAATGACCAGAGCTGCAACGGATAAAACTCCGTATATACCCGTTATTACTCTTCCTGCTTTTTTTACCTTGTCTTTAAGACACATTTCGGTAAGCAAAAACAGAAATGCAGGATAGAGCATTATACACAAATGCTTCACTGTGGTATTAATCACAACTGAATTTCCGCACATACAAAAATTTGGTGAATCAATTAGGCAGTAACATCCGGCTGACAGAATCATAAATCCGAATATCCAGAGCATCCTGCTGTACGGCACTTTAAGAATAGTTGAAAAAACAGCCACACCAAGCAATATAAATGAAACTACCATTATCACAATGCCTGATGTTCTTTGCATTGCACCTTCCTCTGTCATCTGCTCATCAAAAGCAGCACCCGAATAGGTGTACAAAGACTCCAGAAAAGTGTTTACTGCTCCTGTGTTTCCGTATTTATGAGGATTTCGGAGAATGATTTCCACTATATCATTTTCGTCTGCGGGATTGTCAAATTTTATCCAGTCCTCACCGCAGGAACTGATTCCCAGCTGACTGTTTTCCATATCAAAAATGTGGACAGTCTCACCGTTAAGATTAATCTGTCCGCCGATGTGGTTGAAGTATGCCGTCATATGTATATCTTTCGGAACTTTGCCGACAACCATGCCATCAGTGGTTTCAAGCTGAAAATACCCTTTCAGATGAGCTTCTCCGTTAATGAACGGAATATTCCGGCATTGTTCAACCTCCTGCCAGTCTCCGTTTTCTGTTTCATACTCACCCTGAAACGTTACTTTCATCAGCATAGGTGGCATCGCCTGATTATCCTTATATATCATTGCAAAAATCAGAACAAAGGATAAAACTATCAGCAGCGGGTAAAGGATTACATCATATCTTATCTTTTTCAAACTTACACCTGGTTTCTATAAATATTTTACTGAGAACACTATGCAGTATTAGTGGACGCCGGAAATATTCTGACGTCCACTATAAATTTTTCGTTCGCAATAAATAAATTATATCATATCACCAAAGTAAAAGTCAAATATTATACTCAGAAATCAATGGCTTCAATCAGATACAGTAAACAACAAATTGCGTTTGGAATCAGCTTTCTTTTCAGGAATATTGAGCAGAACTATGAGTATATATGTGATCTCTTTGTTTTCATTTGTATTCATAATACAATTCCAGATTTACATCATCAGACATTTTTTGCACTTTTGATATACGGATATAAAATAGATATGTATATAAGTGTCTGACCGATATACTGTATATCTGGATGCCCGCATACAATACTGTAAGTGTCGCCTGCCAGACCAATTATATTCAGTACAAACAGTATTTTTGCCAATGTGATATTTGCTCCGCCTTTGCATTTTCCGTTTGCCTGCCTGATTCCCGCAACTCCAACGAAAAGTGTCGCAAGATATATCAGAGTGCATAAACCAATCAAAGCCGCAAATACGATAGCAGCTGTCTGCTTCGTTGTGTTTGCCTCCGCCGCTATACTGTCAATGCCTGTTCCCTGTGTTACAAGCTGTATTACCATAATAAAAATATCAAGAATTGACAGAATAACGAGTGCAGTACCGTTTATCCTAAGATTTTTTGCATCATATTTCATAAGTATCGCTCCTTTTTTATAATCGAATATATCGAATATATAGTGAACGCAGTAAAGTTTTTGAATTACAGAATATCAGGCTACAGATTTACTCTCTTGCAATACCGTTCCTGACGAGTTCACAAACAATATCCCGCACCTTTTCGGGGAAGACAGGCAGCGTGCAGTCGGTTTTTCCGTCGCAGAGAGACAGTGCCCAAAAGGAATCCTTATCCACGAATTTTATCGGGTTTCCGGGGCGTTTCAGCAATGCATAGGGAAGCTTATCATAGCCGCGAAGGCAGAAGGATTCATTAAGTATGTAGTATTTTCCGTCCATTTGAATGCTGTTCCTAACCACCCCGGGTGAAAGCTGATACTCCTGATTCAAACGGTTCAGAAATACCTGTCAGCATATGTATTCCGTTGGAAAGGCACGTACATCCCGGCGTAAAGACACCGCCTGCTACTGCGTTTAGCTCGTCATCACTGAATTCTTCGCAAGGTGCTTTGAAATCCTCTGCTGTCAGCTCAACGCCGTATTCTTTTAGCAGTTCGATCATCTGTGCCTGCAGTTCGCTCTGGCTGTCTGCACGAAGCTCTTTGATTCTGTCATTAATCTCAGGGTGCTCCTGTATTACCTTTTTGAGTTGTTCCTGTCGCTTGTCATTCATAGTGATACCCCCTGTAAAAATTCATTTTAAATAGATTTGGCACAATTCCATTCATAGGAAAATCCTGCCTGTTGTACTTTTTTATCTGAGTATATTATAGCAGATCAAGTGCAACAAAGCCGCTCCAGTTCTAATGTCATATATTATACTCAGAAATCAACAGCTCCGATAAGACGCCTTGCATTTGGGATAATCTGCTCCTTTGAATTCTTCACAATAACCTCAGAAAGTGCCGGATTCTGATTCTTATTAACAGCAGGAGAAATAGCATATTTTATGCCCGCATATCCCATAATAACATTCTTTATCCTTTCGAGATCTTCATCGCTTCTTCCAGGGAAATTAGCCTTTATCATATCGTTGTAAAGCTTTTCCGCATCATCGTATTCAATGCCAAAAAGTATCTTTACATATTCTTTTGCCATGATATGAGTAAGAGCGATTCCCGCATAATCGAAAATCCGGTGTCCGTATGCAAGGTCTGCCAGGTCGATAAACAGCAGCTCATCATCCTGAACCATAATATTTTTCGGGTGAATATCTCCGTGAACAAATTTGCTGCTCTCAGGGATACTGCTGATTACCTCATGCAGTACTGCAAGCTCATCCGGTGTGTAAGTATCTGCAAGATCGTCTATCCACTTGCTGTAAATATCTTTCATATTGAGAAAAACAGCAGTATCCGCTTCCGTTTTATGAAGATTGTTTACGAGAGAGGAGTACTTTACTGAATACTCGTCCAGTTTTTCAGGCTCAGCACAAATCCTGTTTGAAAGAGTATCTGCATTTATAAGTTCGAAAACCACGCCATAGAGGCTGCCGCATTTAACCATATCAAAGGAAATAGCTGTAGGAATGCCGTAAATAAATGCCTTCTTTGAATATGATATCTCTCGCTCAACTTCGTCAAAAGGGGCATTTTCACTGTAAAGTTTGACTATCGTATCTCCGTCAAGACGGTAAACTGTGCCATGGCCACCCTTTCCGATAATCTTGCAGCCCTCAACGGAGATTTCACGAAATGCCTTTTTAACTTCGATAATTTCAGTGAAGCCTGTCATATCAAAGATATCGTATACCTCAAGAGAAGTATTTATTATGCTTGTATCGTCAACAGTCTTTTTCAGTTTCAGGATGACTCTAAGACCAACACTTGAGATGTATTCCAGTTTTTCAGCATCAATAATAATTTTTACCGGCTTGTGCTCATCAACAAGAGCAAACATCTCTTTTTCAACATCTGCCGCATTGGATGTGTCAACTCTTCCTTCTGGTTTTACTGTAAGTGAACCATTGCTAAAAAAACTTTCCATAATTTTTTACCCCTTTATTTATATTTTTACGGTTTTCTTCATTCCAGATACATATCTCTCAGCTTTGTTATCTCCTCATCGGAAACTCCAAGCTGATTTTTGATATAATCCTGAATTGAACCATATTCTGTTTTTACCGCTTCAAATGCAGCTGTAAGATATTCACCTTTAACCCCTGCCATAGCCTGTGCTTCATTTATTACCGAATCATCACAGCCTCTTTTTTTCAGTTCGCCCTGAAGATATGCTATATTGTTCCTGTAAACCTCGTTAGTCAGAAGAAAGTCCTGCATGATAATATCCTCGTCCACTCCGAGAGCATAAAGCACAAGTGCCGCAGCAACTCCCGTTCTGTCCTTGCCATGAGTACAGTGACAAAGAACTGCTCCGTCTTTATTGTCAAGAAGTATACGGAAAAACTGAGCAAATCCCTTATGACTCTGTCCGCTTTTCAGAATGTCGGAATAAAGGTCTGAAAGCTGACCTGTTTTAGCGTATTCTATCAGCTTCTGCATTTCATCACTTCCAGCCGCAGTTACCTTTTTCATCATTTCGATGTTTTTCGGGTCATTCATGTCCAATTCAAATAAACTTATATTGATATTTTCAGCTCCCGGAATTTCCGGGTCGGGATAAAGTTCCCTTTCATATCCGAAGCGAAAATCAATAACGTACTTTATACTGTATTTTTCCGACAGTTTTTTTGCTGTTTCATCAGAGATTTTATCAAGCCTCGCTGTTCTGAACAGAAGACCGTTTCTGACTTTCCGTCCACCATCTCCTCTGTATCCGCCAAGCTGTCTTGCATTGCGGATATCCGGTGTATCCATAAACCGTTCTGACAGTGAGATATATTTCGTATTTATTGCCGCACAGTGCTCCATACTTTCTGCAAGTATCCTTTCAGGATCATTTCCTTCAATATCAAGCATCTCGGCTTTAATAAGCACAGCTTCATCTACACCGAAGTAGTTTTCAGCAAGGTCTTTTATATACTCAAAGCTGTATCTTCCGTCGTATATTCCTCCTGCTGTTGTGACATAGTACAAAGTCTTTGCCCTGCATAAGCCTTCGGGTTTACCGTCTTGGCTGTATCTCGATACTATCCCGGTAACATATATATTTTCAATGTATGTCTTCAGTTCAGCCGGAAATGACAGGTCCCAGAAGGGTGCAGCAATCACTATTGTATCAGCTTCGGCAAACTGTTTTGCATATCTGAAAATATCATCAGAATAATCTCCCTTGCTGATAAGTTCAGTACGATATTTTAAACGCTCTTCGTTCAAAGGAAGAAGTCCTTCCTTTTCAGGATTTATTTCTTCATAATTTCCAGGTTTACCGAGAAGTGCCTGTGCCAGACGGGCTGTCCTTGAGCAGCTTCGCGGGCAGCAGTTAATGTATAATATCATTGTTATAATTACTCCTTATTCTTCGCTGTCGCTTTACCGAAATCTCACATAACAACTGTAAGGGTATTATCCTCACATTCAACGCTGCTGACCGACTTTTCCACGATAGACTTTGAAATATCCTCTGCTGCCGAAAGAACGCTCATGTTAATAAGCCCGCTTCTGTATTCCAGCTTTGTTTCATCCTTTTGCTGAGAATACTGCAGGGTAAACTCAACAGGCGCAAAGCTGTCACCGTAACTTTTGAAAATATAGTTATAGATCATCTCCTCGCAGACAAGCAGCACCTTTGTGATTCTCTTTTCATCAAAAAGCTGATTTTTAAGGAAGTTTTCAATCTCAGCGTTAAATGCATACAAGTCAAATTTTCTGTCATCGATAGTATAATTAAAGGTTCTGATCTTATAGATAAATTCCCTCGTCTTTGGCTTCTGAGGATTATCGAAAATCTGCTGCGGGGTTCCATCCTCATATATTCCCTTGTCATTCATAAAGAAAATACGGTTTGAAACATTCTTCGCAAAGTTCATTTCGTGGGTGACTATCATCATTGTCATTCCCTGTGCTGCAAGCTTTCTGATAACTGCAAGAACCTCGCTTACCATTGTAGGGTCAAGTGCGGAGGTAGGCTCATCAAAAAGTACAATATCAGGGTGCATCGCAAGAGTTCTTGCAATGGCAACACGCTGTTTCTGACCGCCCGAAAGTTCGTCGGGATAGGCAAACGCCTTGTTTGCAAGACCTACCATATCCAGAAGCTCCATCCCCTCCTCATATGCCTCCTGCCTGCTCTTTTTCAGTAAATCAACAGGTCCCAGCATTATGTTCTCAATTATCATCAGATGAGAAAAGAGGTTAAACGACTGAAATACCATTCCCATCTTCTGACGCAGCCTGCAGACATCTGCGTTTTTATCCAGAATGTTTTCCCCGTCAATCAGTATCGTTCCTGAAGTTGGCTGTTCGAGAAGATTCAGGCATCGGATAAATGTACTTTTTCCGCATCCGGATGGTCCGATTATGGAAACTACATCTCCTTTGTGTATCTCAGTACTGATGTTTTCAAGTACGCTGAAATCACCGTATTTTTTGCAGAGATTTTCTATCTTAATCACCTGATATCAACTCCTTTCAAAGTTCTCTTCCTGCGTTTAGGATCAACTTTCTTTTCAAGGATATTGAGCAGAACTATGAATATATATGTGATTACAAAGTAGATTACTGCTGTTGTAATCAGCGGGAAAAACGCCTCATAAGTGCGGCTTCTGATAATATCACTTGCTTTTGTAAGATCCTGAATAGCAATATATCCAACAATTGAAGTGGATTTTACAAGGGAAATAAACTCACCCTTGTAAACTGGAAGAGCATTTCTTGCCGCCTGGGGGAAGATTATCTTCGTGAACACCTTGAATTTGCTGAAACCGATAGCCGAAGCGGCTTCTGTCTGTCCCTTGTCAACGGAATCAATGGCAGTCCTGAATATTTCCGAGGTATATGCGCCGAGATTGAGTGAGAAGCCTATTATGGCAACTATGACTGCAGAAATGTCAAAACTTCTGAATACAATATAGTAAAGTATCATCAGCAGTACCACGATAGGTGTACCCTGAAGAAGTCTGACATAAATTCTTGCCGGGACAACAGCAGCCTTCCTGCCTGAACGAAGCCCTGCACATATTACGCCTCCCCACAGCGACCCGATTATAAACGAGCAGAGAGAAATAAGTATTGTAACACCAAGTCCGTTCAGAACAAGTTTCCATCTGTTTTCAGTGATGAAAGTTCTTGTAAAACTTGCTTTGAGCTTGTCAATAAAGCCTTCGGAAGCTTCCACAGAGGAAGCAGCCTCTTCGGATTTTTTGGCAAGTACGATATTTCCGTCGTCCAGATAAGGAGCGGTAAAATCAATGACCTCTGCACGTTCCTCTGTATAGCCCATATCGGCAATTACAAAATCTACCTTGCCGCTCTGAAGAGCAGGAAGAAGTGCTGTAAAGTCCATATTCACAAACTCGACCTGCATACCCATTTCATATGCGATACGCATTGCGGTCTCACAGTCAACACCGCAGTATTCGCCTTCACCGTTCAGGAAGCAGGTTGGCTCACTGTCAGCGGAAATTCCTACCTTCCATTTGGGAGCGTCCTTGTTTACGGGGATTCCGCTCAGATCATAGGGTGCATTTTCACCCAGCCAGTTGCTTTCTATCATTTCCGAAGTTCCGTCATCACGGAAGCGGTTGATGATATCGTTTATCTCGGAAAGCTTGTCATATTCCTTGCGTACAGCGGCATATGCCCAGGTATCGGTGTCGTGAAGAACATTTTGGTCAATAACATAAAGCTCCTTATTGTTTCTCGCGTAATTGTAAACCATAGAGCGGGATGTTATCACATAATCCACCTTATTTGATTTAAGTGCTTCCACCGCATTGCCGAAATCGTTGAATTCCACTATCTCCGCTTCGGGATAGTTCTCTCTGATGCCGTCAATAAGCAAGGTTCCCGTTGCAGAACCGATCTTAGCGTGGGCAAGCTTTTCTTCGATATCGGAGTCGTCGTATACAGAAGCCGCAGCTGTGCTGTCAGCAATTCTGTCCTTTCGGACAATAAGTGCCGCACCGCCCGAATAGGTAGTGTCACAGAAGTCCATTATTTGCTTGCGTTCTTCTGTCACCGATACAGTTCCGAAGAACAGGTCTATCTTTCCGGAGTCTATAGATTCAGCAAGAGCATCCCAGGGAACATTTACATATTCAGCTTTAAGCCCCAGAATATCACATATCGCATTGCAAACGGCAACTTCTCTGCCTATTATCTCACCATCACCGTTCATATATACCATAGGCTCCATTGATGCACTGCCGCCTATGATAATTTTACCGTTTTCTCCGCTGCTCTTCTGAGGTTCAAGTTGCTTATCGGCATTTTTGCTTTCGATCCAGTAACTGTTTATCTCATCAAGAGTTCCGTCAGCCTTAAGCTGTGCAAGTGCTTTGTTAAAATCGTCGAGGTAACTGCTGTTCTTCGGGAAGCACCACGCATAGTCCTCCTCAAAGGCAAGCTGAGGAAATACAGCAAGCTCGGGATTCATATTTACCGCATTCAAAGCAACGGGAAGATCGGTTACATATGCTGCAGCTTTTCCCGATTTGATTTCCTCAATGCCCGATGAAAGATTATTGACCCATCTTACTTCATAATCAGGTATAACCTCTCTTAAAGGCACATCAAGTGCTGCACCTTTTTCGATTCCAATTGTCTCACCGGAAAAATCATTCAGAGAGGCAAATTCCTTTTCTGTTACGTTCTTTTTTTCTGCACATCCTGCAAACAAAGAAACGCAGGTAGCAAATATAAGCAATAACGCCAGTAACTTCTTCCCCATTTCCTTCCCTCCAATATTCTTTAGTTACATACTTTTCTGTTCAATATCAAGGATATCTGTAAATCCTGTCATATTAAAGATATCGTATACCTCCGGAGAAGCTTAAAAAGATATTCACCCAACAAAATTTCGGCATCGCATACAATGCGATTCATCCTCAAGAACAGCGGAAAATTTATTTCCGCATAACTCGCAGGTTCGCGTAACATATTCCTTTTTTCTATATATTAAATAATCCGAATAATTAATTTTTCCCGCAGGCTGATTTTTCATGGACTCGCCTATTCTAATAATTTCACCGCCGCCTACATTCTCCAGTTCTTCATCGCTGATCTGTTTATTTTTTACATTTCCATCCATAGTTACAACCTCCTTAAAATACAAGTTACATACTTTTCTGTTCAATATCAAGGATATCTGTAAATCCTGTCATTTCAAAGACTTCCATTACCTCATCGCATACATTTACGAGTTTCAGGGTACCTGTCTGACTAATCTTCTTGTGAGCGGCAAGAAGAACACGAAGTCCGGCAGAGGATATGTACTCAAGCTTTGTCATGTCAATTACGATATCTGTGATGCCGTCTGTATTCCCGCCTAAGAATTTTTCAAGTTCAGGTGCTGTTGTGGTATCAAGTCTTCCCTCGATATTAACAGTGAGTTTTCCGTTGTTTTTTTCGTTTGTGATAGTCATAGTAAAATACTCCTTTTCAAATAATTTTTTTCATTGTTAATATGTTGCATCCGTCTTTATAGACGTAATTTACATCATCCATTGTTTTTTTCATCATAAATATGCCAAGTCCGCCTATCTGCCTTTCCTCAGCGGATAAAGTAATGTCAGGGTCGGGCTTTGCAAGAGGATTAAACGGTATGCCACTGTCTGTCATCCGGAATGTCATAGTCCGGCTTTCGCTGTCACAATCAATTGCCATGCTTACCTCTCCCGAAGTTTCAGGATACGCATAGTGTGCAACGTTCACAAAAACTTCTTCAAGAGCAACTGTAACAGACATAACGACTTTCATCGGACACCCGGCTTTTTCAAGTTCTTCTTCAGCAAATGCAAGAACATCATTCAGTGCATCGTCCCTTGCAGGAAAAGTTCTCTCTGTCATATTCACTCCCCCGTTTTCATTTTAAAATCAAGCATAAGCATTGTCATGTCATCAAACTGCGGTGCTTCACCGACAAAACTGTCTATGTCAGATTTTAAACCGTGAAGAATAACCTCCGCAGAGTCACCATAATGGCTGTTCAGATATTCACTTAGACGTTCTTCCCCGTAAAGTTCCTTCTCAGCACTTGTAGCTTCTGTTATACCGTCGGTATAGAGGAAAAGTCTGTCACCCGGATGCATAGTAAGCTCATTCTGACGATATTTTATTGTATCCATTCCCGCAAGCACAAAGCCGGGACGGGATTTCAGATACTCGAATCTTCCGTCTTTCTGTCTTATCAGAGGAGGATTATGTCCTGCATTGACGTATGTAAAATTACCGCTTGTAATATCAAGTACACCCATCCACGCCGTAACAAAAAGGCCCGCATCATTCCCGTCGCAAAGCAGACGGTTGGCTGTTGTAAATACCTCGCATGGGTCCATACCGCTCTGGGCGTAGTTTTTTATAAGTGTTTTTGCAATTACCATAAAGAGTGCCGCCGGAACTCCCTTACCGGAAACATCCGCCATAACTACAGCAACATGTGTATCGTCCACCATAAAGAAATCGTAAAAATCGCCGCCCACTTCCTTTGCCGGAGTCATTGTGGCAAAAACATCAAACTCGCTGTGCTCCGGAAATGCCGGAAAAATACACGGCAGCATATGGGCCTGAATACTTGCGGCAAGATTCAGCTCAGCATTGATGCGTTCCTTCTCCGCTGTGACTTTCCGCAGATTGTCCACATAGTCTCCGATGTCCTCAGCCATCGAGATATATGAACGGGCGAGATTTCCCACTTCAGTGTTGTCATCGGAATACTCACTGCAGGCCTCAAGCAGCTTTTTTCTGCTGCCATCGTCAGAATGACCGGAATAGTATTCCTTTGCTACATCTGCAAGATGTTCCACCGGACGGGAAATCTTCCTTTCAGTGAACCAGATAAAGCCCATTGAAAGTGCAAAATAAAAATTAAGTGTAAGGGTCTGGAAAAGATATATCCTTCCCCACAGCCCTACAGCAGTATTTTCAGTATTCATTTTGTCTGTGATATATATCGCTGCACCTACGAGAATACATATGCCGATTCCGGTTATCAGTGTGTTCAGTATCATTCGTTCATTAAGGGAAAATGTAATTATCTTTTCCTTTTTACCGTTTATCCGGTTATCAAAATATTTCTGAAGGAAATGACCGCATATCATAAGAGGACAGCCAAACAGCACTCCCGAATCGAAAACATTCAGAAAAGCGTAAAGGCTGTTTATGCTGATAAGTTCAGAAATATTGTAAACATGGTTTGTAACTGATGTACAAAGTACTGTAACCACAGCAACCACCGCCATAACAAAGAACAGTTTAAGAAGTCTTGAAATACTGTCAAGACAGAACTCGCTGCCATCGTGTTCCCTGTTAATTCTGTTCCAGAGCACATGTGCAATCATACCGTAAAGCAGCTGCTGTGCACCGTTCAGCAAAGCATACGAAATCTCATACCCCGAAGCCAGATCCGCCGCAATATTTCCCGCAGCACATCCTGCTGCAGCAGGCAAACCGAATATCAGCCCAAGTACAGGAGTAAGTGCAGAAACAGGACGCATCTCTGTAATGTCCGCAACTGCAAGCCGCAGTCGGAACGGCATTGTAAAGGAAAAGAAAAGCACTGCACTTATAAAGAATACAATGGCAGCGATTTTCTTTCTGTTGATTTTTTTCATATTGTACCCCACCGTGATTTATTTTTATTTTCTTGCACATCCGTTTCCTGCGGTCACTCCGTGCATATCGAATAGTAAATGCCTTTATACATTACCATATATTTTCGCTTTCTTCAACATCAATTATTTTTATACCGGTAACATCCACTTCATAAATCACTTTACCGTTTTTAATTCTGACACTTAACACCGTTCCTTTTTTTTCTACTGTTGTTCCATCCATGTAAGGAGGAGAATATACAATGTATCTTACAGTTACACTGTCTCCTGGCTGGAACTTTGAATTTACCGGATTTTCAAATTCTTCACCTGAACCTCCGCTGATACTTTCCAGCTGTTCGTCATCTAACTGATTGTTTTTGACATTATCACTCATTGATAATTCCTCCTTTTTTAATTCACTATTTACTTAAATTTTTCTTACCAGGGAAAATCCTTCAAGAATCTTCTCCGAATCCTTCTGCAGAGAAATGACCGTTCTGAAATCATCTTCATCCCTGCTGAAATTTTCCGGTGCAAGTTCCTCCAGAGTTCCCATCAGCTCAACTATCTCACCCACAAGGGTATCGTTTATCCTTCCTTCAGCGTACTGTTCCAGCCGTCCCTGAGTATATTTGCCCTCATTAATTCCAAGAAAGCTCAGTGCAAGATTCCTGTCATATGCTCCTGTCGCACACAGAAGTCCGTAAAAATCCGCAAGCAGCTCGTCCCATACCGGTACAATTTTTTCAGGAAACAAGCGCCTGCATACAAAATGAGTAAGTTCATGATATTTTCGTATCTCAAAGGAAATACGAAGCCATTCATCCCTGCAGAAAGGAGTGTTTTCACAGCTTATATTGCTGTAAAAGCCATCAGACAGCAATATAATCGAAGTTTTGTAGTTATTTTTATCCGAGGTAAAACGCCTGAACTCATCGTCCGTATCAGTACCGCCGTTTCTTTCATATTCATCCATGTGGGCACGGATTTTCGACCAGTCATTGATACCGCCAATGTATGAGGCTCCGACAGATCTCAGAACAGGAACAGGTTCGCATTTTCCGGCCATTATCTGATAGAAGCATTCAAAATCCTCTCTGTTCCTGAGAAATACTGTTTCGACCTTTCCCGCAGGTGTTTCCACTGTTGTCAGACTGTCTTCCTCAGTTCCTTTAAAATGAGAAAGACTGCCCGAATACTGCTCACCTCTGCGTACAATGCTCTTATACAATTCACTCTGAGATACGCCCTTCTCCGGCTTCAGACAAAGCTGAGGAAAACGTTTTGAAAGCTCATATATAACCATAACTTTCCACACTCCGTTCTGTTTGTGATACAACCTGCCTTCCTGTCAATCAGGAAAAATACATTCTGCATGTATTGCAGATATATTTCTTTTCAGGATTTTCATTACTTACAGGTATCACTGTACCTGCTGATTTTATCCCTTTTTTCATACAATTCGGGCAGAAAGGCTGTTCTGATTGCGCTTTACCTTTACCTGAATTCTTGTTATTGCCTAATAAGGTCGAAACAAATTCCCCGACAACGTCAGTAAAGTATCCTCCGCTTACATTTTCAAGATCGTTTTCATCAAGTTCGTGTGCGTTTGGCTGCATTTTTTCATTCATCATAATGATTCATCCTTTCATAATAATATTTTTACATTCCAAACATCATCTGTTTTTATCTGATTATATTATAACAAATAAAGTGCAACAGAACTGCAACAAAACACACCCTGTTTTATTGATGTTTTGCATAAATATTTCAGGTGGATTATACAAATTTTACAAAAGACCGGACAGTCCAAATCACCATATTACTGGAACACATTACCTCTTAAAGCTAACAGTTTACCTCATTGAATAAAGATTCGAGTTAAATTTGCTTATCATAAAAAAATCCCACTGTTCAGCAGTTTCAGCATATGATGTGCCTGCTGTTCGGTGAGATGGTTCTTTATATCTAACAACAGCAGACTGCCACTGGAAAAGCAGCAGTCTGTTGAATACTTCAGCAATCTGAAAAACAGTCCTGTGCATACCAAACACGCCTCGGACTGGACTGTATCAGATGGTGATCAGGATGAGAATTTCAAAAGGACAACCGATTTTCTTCTTGCCAGCTTTTATCACCGTTGTCCAACCGCTTCGTTTCATAGTATGGATAATACTTGCCATTATTCAATCTTGCCTCTCGGCTGATGACCCTGGAACGGTCCGTGACTGATCCGTAAATAACAATATCGCAGAACAATACTTCTACTATATCGCCCACGTTAAAGCGGAAGACCACATCGTTTGGATTATCCTTGCCATCAGGTGTTCGGAAATCAAGCTTACCGCCGGAAACCATATCTAATTCATCGGCACTCAGTTCATTCATCTTCAGTTCGTCTTTCATAAAAAGGACTCCTTTCAAAATTTAATGCTGTTGTTCTTTGTTAACCCTATTATACAACACGAAGTGCAACAGAACTGCAACAAAAAACGTTACTGTTATTGATAATATTCATAAATATTTTTGGCGGTTTGCACAAATATTCCTTATAGATAAATATCGCAAAAAGAAGAAAGATGAATAACTATCGGTTGATATGAAACAATCCGGAGGAACATCTGTAACTGCAGATGTTCCTCCGGATTGTTTATGTGTTGTTATAATACAGATTTATTCTACATTCACTTTCTCAATAGTACATTCGTGTTTCTTACTTTCCCTGTTATAATTAACCCCAACAAGCAATACATCATTGTATCCTCTGAGATTTCCGGTATATCTTTTTTCCTTTATCTGCTTTATTGCCGTATCAGCATTTGCATCGCATTTAAGTTCAATAATCATCGGCGGCTTATTTCCTGAATTAAGACGGGGTATCATCACAATATCGGCAAATCCCTTTCCTGAAGGAAATTCTCTTATTACATTATAGTATTCAGGTGCTGTAAAATACGCCATTGTTATTACACAGCTGAGTGCATTTTCGTCATTGTATTTTAATATGGACGTGTATGTTTCATGTGCAGTTTCAATGTACCCGGCTACCTTATCCGCATCGCAGCGTATCGTTGCATTTATTATATCATTACATGCCTGATACAGTTTTGAAATATCACTCCAGCTGCTTTTTTTCATCGCAGAATGAAATGCATTTGCTACTTCATAATTCGGGATATACGCTGTGCTTTCGTCACAGTCATATCCCAGATAGCCAAGATGAATAAGTGCTGTCAGGGCATCATCCTTTGAACTTATTTCTGACAGATCATTCTGAAATGTTTCCGTATCAACATAAACTTTTTCACCCGAAAGCATTCTGACAACATCTTCTTTAAGACCGTCAAAATTCATTGTTACAAATCTGTTTATCGTTGCGAATGCTGATGTGTTTTTCCAGTATGACTTTAATTTTCTGCGTGTCATTGCACAATAAACAGAATTCGGATTATACATGTGTTCTCCGTCTATAAGATATCCGTTATACCATTCTCTTACTGACTCTCTGTTCATATCATATTTTTCACAGAGATCATCAACTTCCTTTTCTGTAAATCCAAAATATGTTGTAAACTCAGCTGAGTCGGTCATTGTATATTCAACAAAATTGTTAAGAGCTGATTCATCTTCTATTTTCTTAATCGGCAAAATTCCCGTTATATATCCCAGTGCAAGAAATTCCTTTGATTCCTTACTTTTAAAAAGAGAATGCAGAAACTTAATGTATTCATGCACGAGTTCCGGTTTATCTGAATAATTTCTGACAACACAGTCCCACTCATCTATGATAATTACAAAAGGTGTTTTTACTGACTGTCCCCCGTTAATCATTTCTGTTTTATCATAAACCTGCTTAAGTATAGTAGCGAACGGGTTATCGATATCCATTATATCAGGATATTCAGCTTTAAGCTCATTGTATACAAGTTCAATTGTTTTTGAAACAAGGTTATCTTTGTAATAATCAGATATAGATGATATATCAAGATGGATTACGTTGTACCTGTTCAGGTGTTCTTCAAAATCCGGCGAATGTGATATTTCCAGTTCTGAAAAAAGCTCTTTTGAATCGCATCCTCTGCTGTAATACGCATCAATCATCTCTGCTGCCTGTGATTTTCCGAAACGGCGTGCGTGACTCACTGCTATACAGTTCTTTTCTGCTCCCAGTTTTCTGTTCAGTATATTCAGCAATCCGCTTTTATCAATATAAATCTCGTCCTTTGCTGATTTTCTGAATCCTTCATTTGATGGATTAAAGTATGTTCCCATCTTTCTTCCTCCGTTTCGCATAAATATCTATACTTTTGTATAATATCATTATCTTTTATAAGCAGTGTCTTGTCTACAAAACAATATCCCTTGTCAATAAGTTCCTTAAAATCCTCTGTTCCAACTGGTATTGGCTTTCTGTCCAACATTTCCTCATCTCCTTTTTAGATTTTTAACTACTAATATATTACCATAATTACGAGGTTTAAGTCAATGAATTTGCTGATTTTCTGAACCCTTCATTTGATGGATTAAGATACTGGGGACAATAGAAAAACAATTATGGTATGGTTTCCTGAACAGTTACAAAAATTCATTATAAAAAACTGAAATCTGTTGCACTTTTGTTGCGGTTAATATGCTATAATGTAATCAAAAAACACCTGTCTTCTGAAATTAACGGCGTTCTACGTCGGTTTCAGACAAAGCAGTAAAAACATGAAAGAGGGGTAATCCAAATGAAAAAGTTGAAAAAAATTTTAGCTGCATTAGCCGCCGTATCAGTTTTTGCATTGAATATGCCGGTTTTCGGAACACAGAATGTATCATCTGTAACTTTCGTTTCTGCAAGTGCGGAGGCGTACACTTACGAAAATCTGTCTTACAGTTATCTGGAAGACGGAACCATTGAGATCACAGGATGCGATTCTTCTGTGTCAGAGATTGTAATACCTAATGAGATTAACGGCACTGCGGTAACAAGTATTGGCAGAGAAGCCTTTGCGTATAATACTAATCTGACTGATATCACAATTCCGGAAGGAATAACAATCATCAAAAACAGTGCATTCTACTACTGTACTGATCTTACTTCCGTTACACTCCCGGATGGTATAAAAACAATTGAAGATTGTGCATTTACGTACTGCACGAGTCTTGAATCCGTTACTATTCCTGAAAGCGTTACAAACTTTGGAGCATCATTGTTTTCATCTACGCCATGGTTAGCAGAAAAAACACAGGAAAATCCTTTTGTTGTTGTAAACGGAACTGTAATTTATGCATTGGTGTCCGGAGATGTTATAATACCTGAGGGAGTGACAACCATTGGATCAGGTGCTTTCAGTGACAGTAATAATATTACCTCTGTTACCATTCCGGACGGTATGAAAGAAATTAAACAAAATGCATTTTCTTTCTGCGATAGCCTGACCAGCATTAATATTCCTGACAGTGTTGAAATCATTGAAGACAATGCTTTCAACGGCTGTACAAGTCTTAGTAAAATCACTGTATCAGACAACAATCCTTCATTCTGCCTGGAAGACGAAATTCTTTTCAGTAAGGACAAAACAAAACTGATTATCTGCCCTTGTACAAAAGAAGGAACATACAGCATCCCTGACAGCGTAAATACTATTGCAGGTAATTCATTTGAGTCAAGTCTCCTTACAGAAATCTTTATCCCGGACAGTGTTACAAATATCGGAGACTGTGCTTTTTCATCGTGTCCGAATTTAACAAATATCGAAGTTTCCGAAAACAATCCATCCTATGTGAGCATTGATGGTGTACTGTTCACTAAGGATATAAAAAGATTAATTAACTGTCCAGGTGGAAAAAGCGGTGAATACGTGGTTCCGGACGGTGTGGAAACAATCGGATTATATTCTTTTTCAAGCTGTAAAAAGCTTATATCTGTCACTTTCCCTGACAGTCTGAAAAAAATTGAAGAAAGTTCATTTTTATGCTGTTACGGACTTACTGATATCACCTTTCCTGAAGGTGTAACAGACATTGAAGTGTTTGCATTTAGTGGTTGTGAAAATATTTCCACGGTTACAATTCCAAAAAGCATGAAAAAAATTGAAATGATGGCATTTTACAGAAACAATAAACTGACAGATGTCTATTATGCAGGCAGCGAAGAAGAATGGTATGAAATCGAAATTGATATTTTAAATCAAATTCTTACAAACACTGTAATTCATTTCGGAGAAACACCCGAAGTAACAGAAACAACTGTTACAACAGCAGTGTCTGATTCAGCTCCGGAAACTACATCATCTCAGGCAGAGACTTCTTCCCCTGTATCAACTGAAACCACAACTGCAGTTTCTGAAAGTACCACCGTAACTTCAGAAATCACTACAGCTAATTCAGAAACTACAGCAGATACCTCAGGAACTGCTGCAATCACATCAGCTGAAACAACATCAGCCTCCGCAGTAAGCAGTAATACCGGTGGCAGTCTCCCACAGACCGGCAACAACTCCCTCGCTTCTCTTGTAAAAGCCTCCGGCGCGACACTTCTGACATTTGCCGGTATATTTACAATAGCAAAGTCTGATATCACCGGAAGAAGAAAAAAAGAAGAAGAATAAAATCACGTGAAAAAAACAAACAATCCGGCGGAACAAATGATCAATAAAACGCACACGGCGGACAGCCCTTCCTTGAGCTGTCCGCCGTTTTATGTCATATACCCAATTCCTTAAGGAGTTCATTTTTTACATTTTCACTTGTAAAAGCAGCATTGACTGAATTTGCAAGCATTATTTTTTCTTGTTCGGGTGTAAGTCCGAACTCTCTTTCCATATAGCGGAATTCGTCAGCCAATGTTGTTCCTTCAATAGCCATATCATCTGTATTAAGGGTAACATTTATCCCTTTATTCAGATAATCTATCAGCGGATAATCAGACATATCCTCAACAGCATGGGTCTGTCGGTTACTGGTAGGGCACATTTCCAGATATATGCCCTTATCCTTTACAAGCTCTTCAACGCTCTTATCTTCGTTGATACGAACTCCATGTCCTATTCTCACAGCACCGTATTCAATGGCATATCGCACACTTTCCGCTCCGTCGGCTTCACCTGCGTGAATAGTAAATGGTATACCGTATTCTTTGGCTTTGGCAAAAAGCTCAGCATAATCTGAAGTGGGATAAAGCGCTTCCGCACCCGCAATGTCTATACCGGTCACGCCGCCGTCATCAACAAGGTATTTCCTTGCCAGCTCCACCGTTTCAAAGTTTGCCTCCTCATTTCCTTCACCCCTCATACAGCAAAGGATAAGATTTGCCTTCAGATCTGTACGTTTGAGTCCTTCCAGAGCAGCCAGCACAGCATCTTCCTGAGACATTCCTTTTTCTGTATGAAGCTGAGGGGCAAAACGTATCTCAGCATATATGACTCCCTGGCTCTGAATATTTTCTGCCACCTGATATACAGCTTCACTCAGTCCTTCCTTTGTCATCATAAGTGAATCGGGAAGTGCAAAGCATTTCAGAAAATCATTCAAACTTGTACAATCCTCGGGAACTGTCAGAAGCTTTTCCAGTTCTGCATCATCGTCAGTGGGCAATTCCATTCCCTGAACATCAGCCAGCTTTTTTGCTATTTCAGGTGTAATTGCACCATCAAGATGAAGATGCAGATCAATATATTTATCTGCATATCCGGCATCAATCTCCTCAGACTTTTTAATATTTGTGCTGCAACCGGATACAAAAACAGCAGCTGCTGCAGTTATGCATAAAATAAATGATTTGAATATTTTCATATTATTTAACGCTCCTTCAATTTTTATTTGACTTTACCAATCATTATTTTGACCAATATTTGTTATACCGCAAATAATATCATAAAGTCGAAATTATTATAAAAAAATATTTCTTTATACTTTACGATCAGACAAGCTGCCACCGGGGGCATTGAATGATGACCTCCTGCGGCAAAAATTTCAGAGTATCGCCTCGTTTTTTCTTTTCTGACAACATAATACCATACGAAGTGCAACAAAAGTGCAACAAAAAACACTCTGTTTTCTCAATAATCTGCACAAATATTTTTGACGGTTTATACAAATATTCCTTCAGATGAAAAAAGTCATTTATAGTAAACGCAATAAATAAATTGCGTTTACTATTAGCCGATTTGCACGGAG
>JAUNJJ010000049.1:13920-25599 GCA_030533325.1 Oscillospiraceae bacterium | reverse complement strand
AGGCAGAGTTGAAGGCAGGGTTGAAGGCGAAAATAAGCTGGGCACTTTAATCAGGGCACTTGAAAAAGCTGATAGAAAAGACGATGCGTTCAAAGCTGCAGCAGATGTTGAATACCGCCAGAAACTGTACGATGAATTCGGAATTGAATAAGAGTTAGGTTTGGATTTTCTGAGCTAAATAACACACATCCCACCGTTTCCGCATAATTGCTGTTCGGTGGGATGATTTTTTATTCAAATGCTTGCTGCTCAACTGAAACGGATAACATCTTTAGACTGAAAGATGAATTATCTCAATAAAATAATTATACTTAAGGGTACAAAGTTCTCTTCGTTGCTTTCCTCTGTAAACTTTTTATTGTACAAAAGACTTGCTTTTTTTCCCTGAATAATATATAATTATAGTATCTAATTTATTACTAAGATTAAGGAGAATGTTACAATGTATAACAATCTTATGGACTCAATCGGTTTCATAGCAAAGTCTGACCCGGAAGTAGCGGAAGCTATGAACATGGAACTTTCCCGTCAGAGAAGAAATCTCGAACTTATTGCAAGTGAAAACATCGTTTCACCTGAAGTAATGGCTGCAATGGGTTCTGTACTCACAAACAAATACGCTGAAGGTTATCCGGGAAAGAGATACTACGGCGGATGCGAATGTGTTGATATAATCGAAAACATCGCTATCGAAAGAGCAAAGAAACTCTTTGGTGCCCAGTATGCAAATGTTCAGGCACACTCAGGTGCTCAGGCAAATACAGCAGTTTACTTCGCTGTACTTGAACCGGGCGACACAGTTCTCGGTATGAGCCTTGCTCACGGCGGTCACCTTACACACGGTTCACCTGTAAATCTCTCAGGTAAATACTTCAACTTCGTATCATACGGTCTTGGCGATGACGGAAGAATCGACTATGACAAGCTTGAAGAACTCGCTAAGGAAAACAAGCCAAAGCTCATCGTTGCAGGTGCTTCTGCATATCCGAGAGCAATTGACTTCGAAAGAATTTCATCAATCGCAAAGTCTGTCGGAGCTCTCTTTATGGTTGACATGGCTCACATAGCAGGTCTCGTTGCTGCAGGCTGCCACCAGTCACCGGTTCCATATGCTGATATCGTAACAACAACTACACATAAAACACTCAGAGGACCAAGAGGCGGTCTTATACTTACAAACAATGAAGAACTTGCAAAGAAAATTAACAAGGCAATCTTCCCTGGTACTCAGGGTGGTCCTCTTATGCACGTTATTGCCGGTAAGGCTGTTTGCTTCGGCGAAGCTCTTAAGGACAGTTTTAAGGAATATCAGCAGCAGGTTGTCAAGAACGCAAATGCTCTCGCAAATGCTCTTGTAGAAAAGGGATTCAACCTTGTTTCAGGCGGTTCGGACAACCACCTCATGCTTGTTGACCTTCAGTCATTCAATATCACAGGTAAGGAACTTGAACACAGACTTGATGAAGTTTATATCACAGTAAACAAGAATGCAGTTCCTAATGACCCGCAGAGTCCGTTCGTTACAAGCGGTATCAGAATCGGTACACCAGCTGTAACAACACGCGGCCTTAAGGAAGATGATATGAAACAGATTGCTGAATACATCTACCTTGCATGCACAGATTTCGAGAACATTGCAGACAAGATCAGAGAAGGCGTTACAGCTATCTGTAAGAAATATCCTCTCTACGAATAATATTTCACTACAACTCAATAAAAAAATTTCAGGGACTTGAATCAAGTCCCTGAAATACTTTTACAGGAGAATTTATATGCTATCACCTTTAGCTGACAGAATTAGACCACAGAAAATTGAAGATGTAGTCGGGCAGAAACACCTGCTTTCCGACGGTAAACCGCTGAGAAGAATTATAGACAGCGGAAGAATACCTAACATGATTTTTTACGGTCCTTCAGGGACCGGAAAAACAACCGTTGCCCGGATTATAGCCGAAAGTACCAATATGTCTCTTCACAAACTAAACGGTACATCAGCCTCCACTGATGACATAAGAAGAGTCATTGCAGAAACGGATACCTTTGACGGCTGCAATGGTGTACTCCTTTATCTTGATGAAATACAGTATCTGAACAAAAAGCAGCAGCAGAGTCTTCTTGAATATATCGAAAACGGAAAGGTAATCCTCATTGCCTCTACAACTGAAAATCCTTACTTTTCAGTATTCAATGCTGTTATAAGCCGTTCAACAGTTTTTGAATTTAAACCGGTAAGTGCCGAAGATATTGCAGAGGCACTGAAAAGGGCTTACTCTATACTTGAACAGGAAAATGAATGTTCAGTTGATATCGAAGAAGGCGTCATCGAACATATATCATTTTCATGCGGCGGTGATGTAAGAAAAGCAATGAACACAGCTGAACTGAGCGTCTTTTCCGGAGACCAGCAGGACGGACATATAAAAGTAGGCCTTGAAAGCGTTAAACTTCTGGCTCAGAGAAGCAACATGAACTATGACCGCGACGGTTCACAGCATTACAACATACTGTCCGCTCTTCAGAAATCTATCCGGGGCTCTGACGAAAATGCCGCTCTGCATTATCTCGCCCGTCTGCTCGAAGCCGGAGATCTTATTTCAGCAGCAAGAAGACTGCTTGTAATCGCCGCCGAAGATGTGGGACTTGCATATCCCTCAGCTATCACAACAGTAAAATCATGCGTAGACGCCTCACTTCAGCTTGGAATGCCCGAAGCAAGAATTCCTCTTGCTGAAGCCGTTATACTCATGTGTACCGCTCCAAAGTCAAACAGTGCAATCTGTGCAATCGATGAAGCACTTAATGATGTCAGACACGGTGACTACGGCGATATACCGGCATATCTGAAGGACGGACACTACTCCGGAGCTGAAAAGCTTGGAAACGCAGTGGGCTACAAATATCCTCATAACTATGTAAATCACTATGTAAAACAGCAGTATCTGCCTGATAAAATCAAAGATAAAGTTTATTACAAGTTCGGCAGCAACCGTCAGGAACAGGCAGCACTCGAATACAGGAAGAAAATTCAGTCAGATGGCAGATAGTATTTCAGAATACTGTTTCATCTGATTTGTACGAATTTTCAGGTGAATAACGCCAGCGGTCGATATGCCCGGAACTTATAAAGTACCTTATATCAGCCCTGACTTTTTTTCGTTCACTTACGTCTGCGATTACAAGTTTTATTTTCATTTTCTCAGGAATAATTGCCTTGATATAAACACTTACAATCTGTCCCTCACGTACATCATCTCTCAGTTCAGCAAGTCCTGCAAGATTCGGTGCCAGTTCTATAAATATTCCGTAACTTTCAACCGAACGTACAATACCTGTAACTGTTTCCCCTGCACAATACAAAGCTGCGTTTTCACTCCAGGTTCCGAGAAGTTCCTTATGTGATAATGTTATTCTCGGATTATGATTTACATTTGTTATATATTTTACCACAGCTCTGATATCCTGATAAAGTTCAAAGCGGTCGGCAGGACTTGAAACACGTGAAACCGATACTGAATCAACAGGTATCAGAGACGGTATTCCGCAGCCTATATCCACAAAGCAGCCAAATTTTTCTATATGAGTTATTCGGGCATCAATTATATCTCCGGGTGTAAGATCGTTAATATAATTCCTGTAGCATTCCTGCTGTGCGGCTTTTCTTGACAGTACAGCATATTCAGCGTTTCCGCGGGAGTTTTTTTCAAAACCAATAACCTTAAAACATACCGGTTTTCCAACTCTTGAAACAACCGCAACGTCTCTTACCGAACCATCATCAATCCCGACGGCACCCTCCTCTCTTGGAATTATCCCCTTTATGCACGGCAGTTCAACAAGAAGATTATGATCCTTGTCGCAGACAGAGGCAAATGCCTCAGCAATAATTCCGCTTTTTTCCGCTTCGGCAAGATTTTCAGTACTGCTGATTATTTCCTGGTTTTCCTTTGTGTTAAACAGTTTTCCTTCCGGATAGTATTTTTTCATTATATCCTCCCCGATATTTTTTATTTCTGTAAATATTATTCAGAGAGAAAAATAATTATGCGTAAAACCGAAAAATGACCGCATCATTTTTCAGATACGGTCATTTTATTTCTTGTCATTGTTTTTGGATTTTCCACTTAATAAAATACATCCAACAATAAGAACAACAGCTACAATTGCTATGATAACAGGAGTTTTCATATTTCGTGTATCTCCTGTGAGCGGTGCTGCTGATTCAAGCAACAATGAAGCGAGATTCATCATTTTTAAAGACATTTTTATTCCTCACTTTTATATGTAATAAAATAATTATACCACAAAATTTGCCTGAATGGAATAGTCCAGATATATTTTTTCAAAAAAATATGTAAATTATTATTAAAAATTTTTATTTAGAATTAGTTGATTTATATATTTGCTTGACATATGTTTACTGAATAGGTTATAATTATTATATAATTTTTTATCAGGAGAATGTAAAATGAACTTTAATGAAGCTGTAAACTATATTTCCGAATCTGAAAAATACGGCATAGTTCCAGGACTTGAAAGTATAAAAAGGCTCTGCAGTGCTCTTTCAAATCCGCAGAACAAGCTCAGATTTATTCACATTGCCGGAACTAACGGAAAAGGATCAGTGGGAGCTTTTATTAATTCTGTTCTCTCGGAAGCAGGATACAAAACGGGGAGATACGTTTCACCTGCTGTTATGGATTATCTGGAAAAGATTCAGTATAACAATAAAAATATCTCCGAAGAAGAATTTGCATCAGCTATTGAAAAGGTAAAAAAAGCTGCTGATTCAGTAGTGTCAGACGGATTTCCGCATCCAACTGTTTTTGAAATGGAAACAGCAGCCGCATTCTGTTTTTTTGCTGAAAAAAAATGTGATATAGTTCTGCTTGAAGCCGGAATGGGCGGCAAATCAGATGCTACTAATGTTATAGATACAAGTGAACTTTCTTTAATCACATCAGTAAGTCTCGAGCACACTCAGTTTCTGGGCAGTACTTTAGAAGAAATATCCGGAGAAAAAGCCGGAATAATCAAACGGAACGGAAGAGTAATAACTGTAAGTCAGGACTCCGGTGTTATGAATGTAATCCGAAAAGTATCTGAAGAAAAGAATGCAAAACTATCAGAAGCAAATCTTTCCGATATAACCGGATACAAATTTGAAAACGGAATCCAGAGCTTTTCTTATGGCAGTTACAGAGATATCAGAATCTCACTGACCGGAAAATTTCAGACAGAAAATGCTGCACTTGCCATAGAAGCATGCACGGCACTTCGTGAAAAAGGTTTCTCCATTTCTGATAAAGACATATACAAAGGCCTTGAAACAGCAGTATGGCCGGGAAGATTTGAAATAATAAAAAAACAGTCCCCGGTGATAATAATTGACGGTTCACACAATTCCTCCGCTGCTGAAAAACTCAGAGAATCACTTGATTTATATTTTCCGGATAAACGTACAGCTTTTATTATGGGAACTTTTAAGGATAAGAATTTTACTGATATGGCCCGGCTGACAGCAGATAAAGCAGAAAAAATATATACAGTCAGTACTGAAGGCAAACGGGCTCTTAGCTCAGAAGAACTTGCCCGTTCAGTTAGTAAGTTCAACAAAAATGTTACGGCCGCTTCATCTGTTGAAGAAGCAGTATCACTGTGCTGCAGCGGTAATTTCGATGTAGTTGTTGCATTCGGTTCACTTTCATTTCTCAGTAAATTAAAAAAATGCGTAAACGGAGAACAGTAAAAAATGACTTACAGATATGAAAATATTCTTACAAACCCTGTATTTGTCTCGACCATAAAAAAAATCGAAGAAATAGAAAAAGACAGATTTTTCTGCCGTCATGGAATGGAACACCTTATTTCTGTTGCCCGGATTGCCTACATTATTTCGCTTGAAGAGCAGGCTGAATTATCAAAAGATATTATTTATGCTGCAGCCCTCCTTCATGATATAGGAAGAGCTTCTGAATATGAAACGGGTTCACCGCACAACAGCTCAGGTGCAGAAACAGCAAAAGAAATAATGTCTGAATGCGGATACAGTGAAGAAGAAATAACCGGGGTCACAAATTCCATACGTTCTCACGGACATAAGTGCAGCAATACCGAAGGCTCCGCTCTTGAAACTATTCTCTGCCGTGCTGACAAACTGTCACGAACATGTTTTAACTGCAAGGCTTATGAAAGCTGCAACTGGACTCCTGGAAGAAAAAACAATACACTTATATACTGAAAGGAAATATTATGAAAATAGGAAATAAGACTTTTAAAGATCACACATATATCATGGGAATACTTAACGTGACCCCTGACTCTTTTTCTGACGGCGGTAATTTTAACAGTATCGACCAGGCACTCAGACATACTGAAGAAATGATTCGTGACGGTGCCGATATAATCGACGTAGGCGGGGAATCAACAAGACCCGGATATACACTTATTCCTGACAATGATGAAATCGAACGTGTCTGCCCTGTTATCGAAAAAATAAAAGATAACTTTGACATTCCTGTTTCTGTTGATACCTACAAGCATAAAGTTGCAGAAGCTGCCATAAAAAGCGGCGCAGATCTTATAAATGATATCTGGGGATTCAGATATGATAGTGGAGAAATGGCAGCACTTGCAGCTAAGTACAGCATTCCGGTATGCCTTATGCATAACCGCAAAGACACGGATTATACTGATTTTCTTAGTGATGTAACCAGCGATCTTGCTGAATGTATAAAAATTGCCCGAAATGCAGGTCTTTCAGATGATCTAATTATGATTGACCCGGGCATTGGTTTTGCCAAGTCACTTGAGCAGAATCTTATGCTTACCCAGAACCTCGAAGTGCTCGACAAACTCGGATTTCCAATTCTCCTGGGTACTTCCAGAAAATCAATGATAGGTCTTTCACTTAATCTTCCGGTTACAGAGAGACTTGAAGGCACACTTGTAACCACAGTTCTCGCAGCTCAGAAAAACTGTCTGTTTGTAAGAGTTCACGATGTTAAGGAAAACAAACGTGCTGTGACAATGACTGAAAAACTGATGGGAAAACTTTAACATGGATACTATAAAGATCAAAAATCTTGAAATATTTTCAAATCACGGCGTTTTAAAGGAAGAGAATGTACTCGGACAAAAATTTCTTATCTCCGCTGATTTAACCCTCAGTACACGAAATGCCGGAACAACAGACAATCTTGAACTGTCTGTAAATTATGCAGAAATATGTCATGATATAAAACAGATAATGGAAAACAATACTTTCAGACTGATTGAGACAGCTGCTGAAAAAATCTGTGAAGAGCTTCTTAAAAAATACTCTCTCATAAGCAAAATCAGCCTCGAAGTAAAAAAGCCATGGGCACCTATCCTGCTTCCGCTTGAATACGTCAGTGTAAACATCGAAAGGCAGTGGCATAAAGTATATCTCTCACTTGGCTCAAATATGGGAGACAGAGAAAACTATCTGAACACAGCTATAGAATATCTGAAAAAACAGGACAGCTGCAGAAATATTACTGTATCTGATTTTATAGAAACAGAACCATATGGAATGACAGAACAGGATTCATTTATTAACTGCTGTGCAGAACTTGAAACACTGCTGACACCACATGAACTTCTTGAACTCACATCATCAGCTGAGCAGAATGCAAAACGTGAAAGACTGATTCACTGGGGTCCGAGAACACTTGATATAGATATCATTCTTTATGACGATTTAATAATTCATGACAGCAGACTGATAATTCCGCATATAGATATGGCAAACAGAGAATTCGTACTTAAACCCCTTGTTCAGCTAAACCCGTATGCCATGAATCCCGTACTGAAAAAATCAGCAGCAGACATGCTCGCTGATCTTCAAAAGTCATGATACTGATAGCTGCTGCTGATCTGAACAACGGAATCGGATTCAAAAACCGCCTCCTGTATGATATACCCGAAGATAAAAAGTTTTTCAAAGAAAAAACAATCGGAGGAGCTGTTGTTATGGGACGGAAAACATATGAATCTCTCCCGGTAAAGCCACTCCCGAAAAGACAGAATATAATTATGACCAGAAACAATGATACGGTTTACGAAGACGCAGTATCAGTACACAGTACAGAAGAACTTTTAAAATATATTTCAGATCTCCCCGAAGACAAAGTCTTTGTGATAGGCGGAGCTGAAATATACAGCAAACTGCTGCCTTTCTGCAGTACAGCATATATAACCAGAATCTATGACACCCGCAGTGCAGACCGTTTTATTCCGGACTTCGATATCCTTGAAGGCTGGCAACCCGTAGAAAAATCCGAAATTAAAGAATACAACGGCATAAGATATCAGTTTATAAAATATTCGAAAAAAATAACTCTTGACAATTGGAAAATGATGTAGTATAATAGTTTAAAAACAAACTTTTGCATTTAAAAGCGAGGTGGGAATGTGGTTCAAAAGCCACTGGAGATAGTGCTGAAAGGCGGTGAATTCCGAAAGTATTCTGATTCAAAATTTTCATTGCTGAGAAAGCATTACGATATGAAACGCGCCGAATTTGAGGTCATATACTATCTGTCAATATGCAGAGAGGAAGATTCGCTCGTAAACATATCCGATTTTCTTAATGCGAACAAGGGTCATATTTCGTCTACTGTATACAGCCTTATCGAAAAGGGATATATCAACTCCACACAGGATAAAAATGACCGCAGATATATGCATTTCAACCTTACCGATAAAGGTAAGAAAGCGGCGGCTGATATTGATAATGTATGGAAGGACATCAAGAGTGAACTTTACTACGGGTTGACCGATGATGAGATCGCATCTTTTCAAAAGACTTTCCGCAAAATATGCAAAAATATAGAGCACTTTATGGTGTAAAGCACCTGACAGTGCTTATATTCTTGCCATAATAGTTTGAAAACAAACAGTATAAAAACAAATTACAGAAAGGAACGACCATTTTGACTGAAAAAACTGAAACGATGAAGGATATTACCCACGAAATAACATACAGACGGTATCTGTTATCCAAAGATGACACAAAATTCATACTCAAAGACATAAATATTGCAGAGTACATAGTGCTGCATTATATGTGTGAGCATATTGAGAGCAATCCTATCTATTCGGGCAGGATATACCTCAGCGAGATATCAGAAAAGCTCAGTCTCCCCATTAGAAAGACCTCAAAGCTTATCAGAGAGATGAACAGCAAAAATCTAGTCAGCTGGGACCATGATGGCGACGGAAAAGATGGCACTTATGTAACGATGACCGACCACGGAAAAACCGTATTTGAAGAGACCGACAATAAGCTGAGAGACTTTTATTCAAGAGTGCTTCAGAATTTTGGCAGAGATAAAATCGTACAGCTTCTTCAGCTTATGAAGGAGTTTGACTCGGTAATGAGAACTGAACTGGAACAAATGGAGGATAGCAATGAAACAGATTAATGAATACATGAATGAGCTTGAACGTTTATGCCGTGAAAACGACTTTATCGACCGCAGACTTTATGATGAATATGATATCAATCAAGGACTTCGTGATGAAAAAGGAAACGGCGTCCTTACGGGACTTACAAACATTTCCCTAATAAAGTCATTTGACAGAAAAAACGGCGTAAAAGAGCCATGCAATGGCGAGCTGTGGTATCGGGGATATCGTGTTGAAGACCTTATCGGCAGACTCGGTGAAGATGAGATGGGATACGAAAAAATCGCATATCTCCTGCTTGCAGGCGAACTGCCCAATGAAAATCAGTTTGCCAAATTCCATTCCATTATCGGTACGCTTATGGATCTCCCCACTAACTTTACACGTGATGTAATAATGAAAGCACCTACCGATGATATTATGAACACTATGACGAGAAGTATCCTTACGCTTGCATCTTATGACTGGGATCTCAAAAATACATCTCTTGAAAACAATATACGTCAGTGTCTTCAGCTGATAAGTCAGTTCCCGACCCTTGCTGTATATGCATATAATGCATATAATCACTATCAAAATCTCGAAAGTATGTTTATACACTATCCCGATCCCAATCTGTCCCCGGCAGAAAACATACTGACAATGCTCCGCCCTGATAAGAAATACACAAAGACCGAAGCGAAAGTCCTTGATACTGCTTTGATACTCCATATGGAACACGGTGGCGGAAACAATTCTTCTTTTACCACAAGAGTCGTTACCTCATCGGGTTCAGATACATATTCAACTATTGCAGCGGCAATGTGCTCACTGAAAGGACCAAAGCACGGTGGTGCAAATATCAAGGTAATGGATATGATGGCGGATATTTCGGAACAGATAAATGACGTTGAAGATGACGAAGAAATTACAACCTACCTTGAAAAAATACTCGACAAGAAGGTATTTGACCGCAAGGGACTTATTTACGGAATGGGACACGCTGTATATACGCTTTCCGATCCGAGAGAAAAGGTTCTCAAAAAATATGTTGAACAGCTTGCCACAGAAAAGTGCAGAACAAATGAGTTTCGTCTGTATGAACAGGTTGAACATCTTGCTCCGGAGATTATTATGAACAGGAAACACAACCGCAGTGGTGTCTGCCCTAATGTGGATTTTTACAGCGGTTTTGTATATGATATGCTCGGCATCCCTAAAGAGCTTTACACGGCTATATTCGCAGTTGCAAGAATAGTCGGCTGGAGCGCACATCGCATTGAAGAAATAGTATGCACTGATAAGATAATCAGACCTGCATATATGAGCGTTATGAAGAAGAAAGAATGATAAAAAGGAAGTGTTAGTATGAAATATGCAGTTATCTATCTTTCCGAAACGGGAAACACCGAAGAGCTTGCAAAGCATATTTATGTATGCCTGCCGGGCAATGATAAAACAATAACTGACGCAGAGAAAACGGACGAACTTCCGGAAGCGGAGTTCTATTTTGTGGGTTTTCCCGTCAAGAACCGTTTGTGCAGCATTAAGATAATGAGTATACTTGAACAACTTGGGAACGTCAAAGTCGCATTGTTCGCCTCCTGCGGTCTGCCTGCTAACAATAAATATATGAAATACATTGAAAACGCAGTCAGTCCATGGATAAACGATGAAACCGATTATAAAGGACTTTTTCTATGTCAGGGAAAAGGTTCGGAAAAGTTTCGCGAGATACTGGAAGTTCAGACTGGTTATCAGCCGGAAGAGATTAACAGGATAATGGAAATGGCTGCGGAGCATCCCGATGATGATGATATCGACAAACTGTATGAATTCGTGGATTCTATGATAGAATAAATCAGACATAAAGAAAGCAGGCGGTTTCACCTGCTTTTTTTATAAATCACTTCAGCCTCTTTTACTATCATACTACCCTGAATCTCTTAGACGGAAGAAAATGTCAGCAAGAATTACAGCAGATTCATTTTCATCTTCTTTACCTTTCCATGCACAAATAAATCTGACAACAGAATCATATGGTTCATAGCCGGATGCTATAAGACTTTTTACTTTATCATTACATTTTGAAGAAAGCTGAAGAACAGGAATAAGTTTGTCATTGTATTTTACATATAACCTATTGTTTCTGACGTAAAGATGATCACCACTTTTCAGTTTAAGAATGATTTGCTTTTTATCCTTGAAGAAATCAAGGTACACATCAGAGTGTGAAAGCTGCAATATAACCTCAAAAGGTTTCGGATACGA
>JAUNJJ010000049.1:8079-13910 GCA_030533325.1 Oscillospiraceae bacterium | reverse complement strand
TCAACCTCATCTGAAGACGCATATTCAGCAAACTTATCAAACACATCACCAAAGTAATGAATATGAAGTTGTTTTTTGGCTCTGGTCATTGCTACATATAGTTTTCTCTTATCCTCATCACTCTCCATCTTTACATTCTGGCAAAGCATATACACATTATCAAATTCTCTGCCCTTTGATTTGTGCATCGTAGATACTGTTATAATACCGTGTTCGTCAGTATAGAAATCTTCGATTTTTGACTCATGAAGGAACATATCAAGGTCTGTTCGGTATTTCTTTTCGTTTGCCTCAGCAAAAGTAGTGAGAATATTAGTTATCACCGGAAGACACGAACTCTTATCATAACATTTCTTTACTTTACTGACGGCATTATTCCATTGCTCATCACTGATTACAGGAGATGAATTTTCAGAATCAAGTATTTTAAGAAACATCCTGATTTCTGCTATCTGATACATATCAAATCCATCAATAGACTGTATCAGTTTGGCTGGAATGTTCCTATGTTTCAGAACACCGAGTATCAGCAGGGCTTCCTCATTGGTGCCTGTAAGTATACACGTCGTTCCTTCCGAAGAATGATAACATATATCTTTAACCAAAGCAGTCTCCATATTCTGACCGCTATGCTTTATAAGTCTTACTTCACCTGCAACGTCTGTTACAGCCTGAATCTCCTCGACCTTCATTCTGTCGGAGATTTCTGTTACAAACCGATTTGCAAATCTGATGATATTTGCACAGCTTCTGTAGTTGTCTATCAGTGAATACTGCTTTGCACAGTGTTCTGTAATCATTTCTTTCAGATATTTTGAATCTGATCCACGAAATTTAAAAATATTCTGATCATCATCACCCACAGCGATTACTCGCATATCTTCATTTTTCTCCATTAAAACTTCCACAAGCTCGTATTCATTTTCGTCCATATCCTGTGCTTCATCTATGACGAGAACGGATTTAGTAATTCTACCCAAATCAACATCTCCGCTGTTTAGGAGAGCTACCGCATCCTTTACAACATTTTCAGAGTCTTTCAGGCTCCCTATTTTACCAACAAGATCAAAGCAATAGGAATGAAATGTCTTTATTTCGATGAAATTTGCCGCATTTCCAATAAGTTCACGCAGTCTCTGCTTAAATTCGATAGCGGCAGCTCTTGAAAATGTCAGCATCAGAAGCTGTTCATGCTTTACATCCTCAAGAAGCAGCAGCGAAGCAAGCTTATGTACGAGAACTCTTGTTTTACCGCTGCCAGGTCCGGCTGATACAACAATATACTTTGAGTTGTCATCACGAATGATTTCAAGCTGTCTTGGAGATAGTGTATCAAAAAGCTGTTTATATTTTTCAGGTGTTATATTTCTTTCTATCTCTGCCGCCCTGTCTCCTGAGAAATACTGTGACAGAAATTTTTTATAATCCATCTGGAAGTAGTCATTCACGAACTGCAGAGCTTCGTTATAATCACGAACCATCATATTGGCATATTCGCCGACAATGTGAATCTGCTGTATTTTCTGCTGGTAAAACTCATTAAGCTGTTTGTAGTCTTCCTGCTTATACTTGATTCTATTATCAAGTTCCATTCTTTTTATACGCATTCCGCTGTAAAGAACAAGGAATCCGCCTTCAAGTTTAAGAGCACCTATCTTTGAAAGAAACAGCAATGCTTCTTCAATTTCTTTTTCTCTTATATCAAGCATCGATTCAGCCTTATAGCCGTTCATAAGCTCCAGAATCGAAAAACCAACAAGCATTTCTTCTTTCTGGCTGTTATTTTCCCCGCTAATACCAAACAGATAGTTTATGATGAATTCGGCTATACCATAACTTTTATGCCGAATATCTTTCATACGTTCAATGCTCATCTTCGGAACTATAATAACCCGGTTTGTTGCCTGATCCTGTTCTTTCTCAATATAACTGCGTATAGTCCAGTAATAAAACAAAGTCTTTATTGAATTAACAGAGCTTGTCTTTACACCGCCGGCAAGTGCCGCTTCATTAAGTTCTTTGTAATTCATAGAAAGCTGATCGGCATCAATATATCCAAGAAGAAAAGTTTCAAGAGCCTGAAAGCGATGCAGAACAAGCATGGACTTATTTATCGTATCTGTTTTCTGTATATATGCTGTAAGGTCTTTGGTGTCAGCAAGCAGACCATCTTCACGCATTTTCTGTATTGAATGGATGATACTCTGTTTTTCTACACCGAGCCTGTCAGCGAGATAGTCAACTCTGGACTCAGCATCAGCGTTTCCGGCTTTTTCGATACTCTTGCTTGAAATAAGTGATGAAATGATACGCTTTGCGGTTGTTCGTTCCTCATCACTCTCAAATCTGAAAGATTTATTGATTATTTCAGAGGCTTCTATCATACTTTTTACAATTATACTTGTTGCGAATATTCTTGGAACATTCTTTCCGCGTTTGATGTATCCTGCATTTTCAAGCGCCTGAATAGCTGTTTTTACTCTTGTTTCAATATCAGCTACACTTTCATCCCAACCTGCCTGACGTGCAACTTCAAGCGGTGAACAACATACCTCAGGACGTGTACGTGTAAGGTCTTTTACTGCCTTCCAGACCTGCTGTATCTCACTGATACTTAGTTTTGTCTGATTAAGCAGAATAAAATGCTTGTCAAGATCACCATCGTTGAACAGAACATAACATTCAGCCTGAAGCGACTGATCTCTGCCGGCACGTCCTGCCTCCTGTACATAGTTTTCAAGAGAATCGGATATATCATAGTGTATAACGAGTTTGACATTGGATTTATCAACACCCATTCCGAAAGCAGAAGTCGCAACAATAATCTGTACTTCATCATTAATAAACGCTTCCTGATTCTCCTGCTTTTCACTGCTGTCCATTTTGCCATTGAACGCCCTTGCCTTGAAACCGTCATTTGTCAGCTTTTCTGCAAGCTGACGTGTTCGCCTGGTTCTTGAAACATAAACTATAGTAGGACAGTTTTTCTGCTCAATGAGAGAACGCAGAGATTCATATTTTTCTTCATCTGTCTCTTTATACAACACTTCATAACGCAGATTTGTTCTTGATGCGTTTGTAGCATAGAGTTCAAGCTCAATATTCAGCTTGTTTTTAAAGTATTCCTTGATATCACTGATAACCTTTCGCTTTGCTGTTGCCGTGAAACAGGATACGGGTATTCTGCATCCGTTGCCCTTTTTCTCCTGCAATTCACGGATAAAATCACCGATATACAGATAGTCAACCCGGAAATCCTGTCCCCATGCAGAGAAACAGTGAGCTTCATCTATCACAAATCTGTCTATATGTCTTGAAAGGAACAGTCTCTCTATCGTTGCAGAACGCAGAGATTCCGGTGAAATGTACAGTATGGAGGCTATTCCTGATTCAACACGGTCAATTGCTTCAGCTCTCTCGATAGGACTTAACAGACCGTTTATGGTTACAGCTTCGACAACACCACGCTTTTCAAGGTTATCCACCTGGTCTTTCATAAGTGACTGCAGCGGAGAAATAACAACCGTCAAAGCTCGTTCGGTTTCTCCCGCCATAAGAGCCGGTATCTGGAAAGTCAAGGATTTTCCGCCGCCTGTCGGAAAAATGGCAAGGAGCGATTTATGACTGACCGCTGCATTAACCGCATTTTCCTGTAAAGGTTCACCGTTATATTTTCGAAATCCAGGATAACCAAAGTATTTACTGAGATATGCGGTTGGATTCAGTCTTGTCCTACAGTATTCGCATTCATGACAGGAAGTATTTCTGAGCACACGCATAATCATGTCAACATTCGGAAAATTAATCTGTACCCATCTCGGTATCAGTGAGTATTCCTCCGTTGCCGATATCTGTGCAAGACAGTATGCAAGTTCTACCGGAGCACTTGCGATAATATTGCTCAAAGGTGCATTTTTGCATATTTGTTCTGCAAATCTTACCATGACAGCAGTTTCAAGATCATCATCCGCTGAATAGTCCAGATATTCAAAGAAACCTGAAAAATATGGACTGTTTTTTAACAGCATATAGAAAATTAACTTTAATTCATCGTCAAGTACTGCAAATGCATTGATTTCATCGTAAAACAACTCCATAGATTTCTGTGCATCATTAAGCGGATTATTCAGTTCGTCAGTCTGCAGTTTATCGTCCTTCAACAATGCATGATATGGCTTATTCGGGAACAAAACCGGTGAAATATACAACGTATCAATATATTTGATTTTTTCGGGAGCTTCTATGTACTTAGAATCGTGGTTTATAATGTTGTGACCGCACAGATAATCCGAACTTTCTATGAAGGTGTGAAATTCATGAATTGAACCTGTATGCAGCTTTTCGCCGTTTTCATTTATTGCGCCAAAATCATACGCTTTATTGTCTGTTTCGCTGACTTCGGTATCTATAAAGCATATTTTTTTCATGAATTATCCCCTCCTTTAACTGCTATTTCGCACATAACCCCTAAAAACAGTGTCTTCTGCACAGATGCCTGCTCATTTTTGATGAATATTATATCCACACAGAACTTTGTACTATTAAGCAAAGTTATGTAATTTGTTTTACATTTTCCCTTAGAAAAGTTATAAACTCTCTGAATACTGTTCTCTACTTTTTTCCTACAAGTTTGTATATGTGAACAGGATATTCCTTACTGACATTTACAGTATAACATTTTTTTGAATAGTTATCAAGGTATATATTTTTATTGCTTCAGCCCCTTTTTTTATCATACTCCCCTGAATATCTTCCAAATTCAGCTGAAATAATCTCCATCAACCTATCCTTATGAGATTCATCAGTAAACGCAGCCTTAACAGAATTTTCAAGAAGCAGCCTTATTTCATCAAGGCTTAGTTCAAAAGATTCTGCTAATTTAAGATATTCATTCTTTATATTGGTAGCAGACACACTCATATTATCAGAGCTTACTGTCACATTAACTCCCAAATTCATAAAATATCTTAACGGAATATCTGAAATTCTCTTAAAAACACAGGTATTGATGTTACTTGTCGGGCATACCTCAATTGGTACCTGGCTTTTCAAAAGCAGTTCCGAGGCTTCATGATTTTCCGCTGCTCTTACACCATGCCCAATCCTGTGCGCACCGTTTTCTACTGCCTCAATAACGCTTTCATAACCAAGCGCCTCCCCCGAATGTACAGTATACGGTACATTCAGCTTTGCAGCTTCTTCAAAGACATACAGATACTTACTGTTTGGAAATAATGCCTCTGCGCCGGCAAGGTCGCATGCACACACACCTTTGCCCAGGTATTTTTCCGTAAGTTTTACCGTTTCCAGATTTTCCTTCGAATTATCTGAACCATCCCTCATACAGCATAGTATCAGCTGAGCATCGAAACCGGATTTTTCAATCCCGCTTAATGCCGCTCTTACAGCACATTCCTGAGATATACCTTTTTCGCAGTGTTTCTGAGGAGCAAATCTGATTTCAGCATACATAAGTCCCAGACTCTTTAATTCACAGCACAGATTATATGCAGCTTTTTCAATAGATTCCTCTGACTGCATAAGTGAAACCGGAAGTGAAAATTTTTCAAGATATTCATTAAGATCAGAACAGTCTTCGGAAACCATAAGCATATTCTTAAGTTCATCATCGTTTTCCGGCAGGATAATGTTTTCTATACCTGCAAGTTCCCTGGCTGATTTAACTGAGACCGAACCGTCAAGATGAAGATGAAGTTCTGTAAAGCAGTTTAACTCAGAAATAATTGATTTTATATCCATGTCTGATTCTCCTTTTCTGTACTGAAAAAAATTTTTTTTTAAAATACCTATTGAACTTTTTTGATATAAGT
>JAUNJJ010000049.1:0-8069 GCA_030533325.1 Oscillospiraceae bacterium | reverse complement strand
AATTGAACTCGAAATTGAACTTGATTTTGCAAATTGAACTTTACCAGTGAAAGGAATTCATTATGCAGGAAAATATTTTTTCATTGCGTCTGAGAGAAAAGATGAAAGAACACTCCCTCAGACAGATAGATATACTCAATGCCGCAAAGGAACACGGTATAAAACTTGGCAAAAGTCATATCAGCCAGTACGTGAGCGGCAAAACCATTCCGCGTGATAATATCATTTCATTTTTATCGGAAATACTTCATACAGACCCGGAATGGCTTAAAGGTACTGAATCATCCGGAACAGATACTCATTCTTCCGGATTAAACAATACAGGAGGAAACAATATAATGAGAGAATTTAAAAAATCAACTAAACTCGACAATGTTCTTTATGATGTAAGAGGTCCGGTTGTTGAAGAGGCCGCTCGTATGGAAGCCGCCGGAACACAGGTTTTAAAACTGAACATCGGCAATCCTGCACCGTTCGGTTTCAGAACACCTGATGAAGTAATTTATGATATGAAAGCTCAGCTTACTGAATGTGAAGGTTACTCTGCATCAAAGGGGCTCTTCTCAGCAAGAAAGGCAATTATACAGTACTATCAGAACAGAAATGTAGAAGGTGTTACTATAGAAGATATCTATACCGGTAACGGTGTCAGCGAACTTATAAATCTCTCTATGTCAGCGCTCCTTGACACAGGTGATGAGGTACTGGTTCCTTCCCCTGACTATCCGCTCTGGACAGCATGTGTTACTCTTGCAGGCGGAAAAGCTGTTCACTATATCTGTGATGAAGAAGCAGAATGGTATCCTGATATCGATGATATAAAAAGCAAGATTACAGACAGAACAAAGGCTATCGTAATAATCAACCCGAATAATCCTACCGGTGCTCTGTATCCTAAGGAAATACTCCAGCAAATTGTTGATATCGCAAGAGAAAACCAGCTTATCATCTTCTCAGACGAAATATACGACAGACTTGTTATGGACGGAGAAAGGCATATCTCAATCGCTTCAATGGCTCCTGACGTGTTCTGCGTAACATTCAGTGGCCTTTCAAAATCACATATGATCGCAGGATTCAGAATCGGCTGGATGGTTCTCAGCGGCAACAAGAAGGCAGCCGAAGACTATATTCAGGGAATCAACATGCTATCAAATATGAGACTCTGCTCAAATGTACCTGCACAGTCAGTAGTCCAGACCGCACTCGGTGGTTATCAGAGTGTAGAAAACTACATCAAGCCGGGTGGAAGGGTTTATGAACAGAGAGACTTTATTTACAAAGCATTAAACGATATACCAGGAATAACAGCCGTTAAACCAAAGGCTGCATTTTATATCTTCCCTAAAATTGACACTAAAAAGTTCAATATCACAAATGACGAACAGTTCGCCCTCGACCTGCTCCGCGACAAGAAGATTCTCATAATCCATGGCGGCGGATTTAACTGGAAACAACCTGATCATTTCAGAGTTGTATATCTCCCAAGACTTGAAGTACTTGAAGAATCAGCATCAAAGATTGCAGATTTTCTTTCATATTATAAACAATAATATCAGAGCCGTATTCATAAAAATGAATACGGCTTTTTTACTGGTTTAAAATTAATATACCCCGCCACAAAACTTGTCCTTGTAGTTACTCATTGCTTTCTTTATTACTGCAACAGCTTCTTCAGGACCGCCTATTTCCTTTACTTCTGTTATTTTCTTGCTTTCAAGCTGCTTGTAAACAGAGAAAAAATGCTGTAGTTCATCAAATATATGTGCAGGAAGTTCCTTGACATCCTTGTATCCTGAATATATCGGGTCGCCAAATGGAATAGCGATAATTTTTTCATCGCCCATTCCGCCGTCTTCCATACTCATAACACCAATCGGATAGCTTCTTACAAGAGTAAGAGGTTCGATTGTTTCGGAACAGAGAAGAAGTACATCAAGGGGGTCCTTGTCATCGCCAAATGTTCTTGGTATAAATCCATAGTTCATCGGATAGTGTGTAGCTGTAAACAGAATACGGTCAAGTATAAGCATACCTGTTTTCTTGTCGAGCTCGTACTTCTGATTGCATCCCTTGGAAATCTCTATTACGGAAATAAAATCCTCAGGTTTTATTCTCTCCTCATCAATATCATGCCATATGTTCATAATTAATTCTCCTGTTTAAATGTAGTATCTGATCTGAATTATTTGCTGGACGTTATTACTTTTCCAACCGCATTACTGTAAACGCCAGCTATATCTATGATATAATTATATCATAAATATTTATTGGTAGTCAATAGAAATACCCGTATCTGTATAAACTAAACAGATACGGGTACTTTTTTCTTTATATCAGCCGATTATTTCCTTGTAGAATTCAGCGTAGTCTTTTCTGTCGTCCTTTGTGAACTGAATTGCAGTTCTTGGATGCTGGTTGAGCTGTCCTGTTATGAGATACTGCACATCATAGCCCCACTTTATTCCGCTCTCCTTAAGCTTAATCATCTCTTCCTCGATAAACCTGTATACAGGGAACACGTTATATTTAGGATTCTTGAGGAAACCAAGAAGAAGTTCCATTGCACAGTTACCTGCACCGCGTCCCATTGAGAGATATGTAGCGTCAAGCCAGTCAACTCCGTCTCCGCAGCATTCGATAGTGTTCGCAAATGCAAGCTGCTGATTGTTGTGAGCATGGACACCCACCTTCTTGTTGTGTTTAATAGCGGAATTCACATATAGATCAGCTATTCTTGCCATCTGTTCAGGGTATATTGATCCGAAACTGTCAACAATGTATATGCAGTCTACAGGGGTTGAAGCAAGCATATCAAGTGCAACTTCAATATCTTCCTTCTGAGCATTTGAAATAGCCATGATATTGCAGCTTGTCTCATAACCTTTCTTTGCTGCATCTTCGATCATATCAATAGCTTCCGGCATCTGGTGAATATATGCAGCAACTCTGACGAGGTCGACAGGTGAATTTACTCTCTGATCAAAATCATCCTTGTCATGTCTTCCGATATCAGCCATAATGGCAAGCTTAAGCTTTGTATCGTTTTCTCCTACAATTTCTCTGATATGATCATCGCTGCAGAACTTCCACTTTCCAAATTTTGATTCATCGAACACCTTCTTTGAAGCACGGTATCCCATTTCCATATAGTCAACACCAGCTTCTATATTTGTATTATATAATTTTTTTACAAATTCATCCGAAAAATAAAAATCATTGCAAAGACCACCGTCTCTGAGTGTAGCGTCTACAACCTTAATACTTTCTCTGTAATTTAATAAACTTGATACTTCTTTCATAATACTGATTCTCCTAAATACTTTATCCATTTAAAGTTTTACACTTTAATTTCCTAAAGTATTATAACATATTAAAAAAATAAAATCAAGTGTTTTTTCAAATTTTCCTGAATAAAAAAATACAGATTTGTATTGAAAAATATTTATTATTGTATTATAATCATAGTAAATAGTTAATAAAACCAAAGGAGAAATGAAATGATTTACACTGAACTTACAAATCTCGCTATGATAACTGCATACAAAGCCCATCACGGTCAATATGATATTAACGGCGTTCCGTATATATTTCATCCGTATCACGTTGCAGAACAGATGACGACTGAATATTCCGTATGCGTTGCTCTTCTCCATGATGTTGCAGAGGATACTGATATCACAGTTGAAGACCTGAAAAAAGATTTTCCCCCAGAAGTTACAGATGCTCTTGAACTTCTGACACATCAAAAAGATTCCGATTACTTTGAATATATCAGAAAAATCAGGAAAAATCCTATCGCAAAGGAAGTAAAACTTGCGGATATAATGCATAATTCTGATCAGACCAGAATAGTAAAAGACAATCCTGAAACCAGAAGAAAAAAAGAAAACTGGAAACAGAAATATGAAAAAGCCCTTCAGATTCTCACTGAAGGGGAATAAATAAAAAGCCGGACTGGATTTTTTAATGTTCCAGTCCGGCTTTTTCATTTAAAATTTTTAAAGTTCTGCCATAGCAATCTGCATCATTACGGCACATTCTATACGTTTCCTGAAAAGACGACAGCCCGGTTCATAAATTCCGGTAATATCTCCACTTGCATGATAAGCATTTGCCGCACATCCGCCTGAACAGTAAAGCTTGGCCCAGCAGTCCGCACAGTCCGGTCTTGAATAAATATTGCATTTTCTGAATTTTTCACGAAGTTCTGTATTAGTAACCCCATCGTAAATATTACCCATAAGATAGTCCTCGTCACCTACAAACTGATGACATGGATAGAGATCACCCCATGGAGTAACAGCAAGATATTCCGTACCTGAACCGCATCCTGACAGTCTCTTGTATATACACGGTCCGTTCTGAAGATCAATCATATAGTGGTAGAAAGTAAAACCATTGCCGTTCTTCTGCCTTCTGATCATTTCCTTTGCAAGGATTTCATACTGTTCAAATACAGTTTTGATATCCTCCTCAGTAAGTGCAGAAGAATCATCAGGTGCACATACAACAGGTTCCATTGACAGTTCAGTGAATCCGAGATCAGCCATATGAAAAATATCGTTCGTAAAATCAGGATTATAATGAGTAAATGTTCCCCTCATGTAGTAGTTCCTGTCGCCGCGCTTCTCAACAAATTTTTTAAACTTAGGAAGAATAGTATCATAACTTCCCTTTCCTGCATAGTCAACGCGGAATTTATCGTGAACTTCTTTACGTCCGTCAAGGCTAAGAACTACATTGTGCATCTCGTCGTTACAGAAATCAATTACTTCATCATCAACAAGAACACCGTTTGTAGTAAGAGTAAACCTGAAATTCTTTCCGGCTTCCTTTTCCACTTCTCTTCCGTACTTCACAAGTTTCTTTACTACATCCCAGTTCATAAGCGGCTCTCCACCGAAAAAGTCTACTTCAAGGTTTCTTCTTGAACCTGAATTCTCAATGAGAAAATCAAGAGCACGCTTACCTGTCTCAAAGCTCATAAGAGCGCGTTCTCCCTGATACTTGCCCTGACTCGCAAAACAGTATGAACAGTTAAGATTACATGTATGTGCAACATGGAGACAAAGTGCCTTTATTGTGTGTGAATTATTTTTCAGCTTTGAAGCCTTGTCAGAAAAGATATCTTCTGTAAATAATTTTTCTTCTTTTTTAAGTGTATCCAAGTCGTCAATACACATAAGAATATCAGCTTCCGTTACACCGTTTTTCTCATGTGCCGGAAGAACCTGTGCAACAATCTGTTCTCTTGTATTTCCTTCATATGCAGCTATAACATCATAGGCAACATCATCCACAATATGTATTGAGCCGCTGTATACATCAATTACTATATTATATCCGTTTAATTTATACTGATGAATCATTTATACTTCTCCGTTACGTAAGTAAAGCCGAAGTCAGCTGGCTTCGGCTTACCATGATATTTTTTCTTTTTAGAAAATCAGTTTCTTTCGCAAGGCTGATTAGCAACACCGCATGATGTCTTGCATGCTGACTGGCATGATGTCTGGCATTCACCGCATCCGCCTTCTGCACTTCTGAGATTTCTTGTGCTGACTGTTCTGATTCTTCCTGTGCTTTCGCAAGGCTGATTAGCAACACCACATGATGTCTTGCATGCTGACTGGCATGATGTCTGGCATTCGCCGCATCCGCCTTCTGCGTTTCTGAGATTTCTTGTTTCAACTGACTGTATTCTGTTCATATCGATTACCCTTTTCTTAGAAATTTTTATATAACTATTATACATTAACTGAGTATGAATGTCAAGCTTTATACTTCGTCTTTTTTCCAAACTGAATCATTCGTATTGACATTATTTTGCTTTTATGATATTATAAATAACTGTGAAACAGAATTCTGCATTATTTCATGTATGATTCTCAGGAGGTGTTAATTATTCCGTCACAGTGGTATCTGTTTGGGCTTATTTTTATATGTTTCTGCATAATTATCAGCAGGAATAAAAAAAGAAGAATTATAATCAGAAAAAATCAGCGTTTAAAAAAGAAAGGAGTTAAGCGAAAGATGCCTGTATCAATGCTTAATGATTGTATCGGAAAAGAAGTTACTATCTGCGTGGAAGGCGAACTCAGCGGCTTCAGAGCAACTGTTGTATCCGTCGAAGAAAACTGGATTAAAGTCGAGGAAAAAAACAATATAAGACTTATAAACGGCGATATGATTACTCAGATTTCTATTCCAAAAACTAAGATCAAATAACTTATAAAAAAGTCAGTTCGATCCTGTGACCGAACTGATTTTTTTATAATAATTCTGCAATCGTCCTCAAAATCATCTGTCCAAGTTTCAGTCTCTTGCCTGATGAGTTGCAGTAATTTTCAGTAACTTCCCTGCACTCATCGAATGTTTTTACAAAATCATCCCTTATATCTTTTACTGCTTCACACCCTGCCATAAAACAGCCGTTCTCAAAATGATGATAGAGACTTCTGTAGTCAAGATTGATTGTTCCGCATGTAGCCATGATGTCATCTGCCACGCACATTTTTGCATGGCAGAAACCGGGACTCCACTCATATATCCTGACACCGCATCTCGCCAGCGTTCCGTAATAAGACCTTGTAAGCCTGTATATTATCTTTTTATCAGGAATACCCGGTGTTATTAACCTGACATCCACACCCCTCTTTGCCGCAAGACAAAAGGCATTTATCATCTCATCCGTTATAATAAGATACGGTGTAATGAACCAGCAGTAATTTTCAGCCTTGTTCAGTATGCTGATATAAACGGATTCACCAATCTGCTCTCCGTTTACAGGACTGTCGGCATAAGGCTGAATGTATCCGTCATGCCTTTCCTCCTGATAAAAAGGCACAAGATAATTTTCAGGATGAATATCATCAATGTCTGAATCCTTAACAGCATTCCACATCTCAAGAAATGCAGCTGTAAGCGACATAACAGCATTTCCTTCTATTCGTATACCTGTATCCTTCCACATACCATAGGGATGTGTAATATTAAAATATTCATCAGCAAGATTATAGCCACCCGTATAGCCCACTTTCCCGTCTATAACCGTTATTTTTCTATGATCGCGGTTATTCAGAAACATGTTTACAAACGGCATAAACGGATTAAATACACGGCATCTTATCCCCACTTTTTCAAGCTGCTTTACAAAATCAAAATTTACAAATCCGATTGATCCCAGATCATCATAGAATACTCTTACATCTACGCCTTCCTTAACTTTTTTTTCAAGCAAATTCTGAAGCCTCATCCACGTCTGCTTATTGTCTATCGCATGATACTCCATAAAAATATATTTCTCAGCCCTGGAAATATCGTCCATCTGAGCTGCAAGAGCCTCTGATGCATCGGAAAAATATTTTAAATTATTGTTGTAGTATACCGGGTACTGAGAATATCTGCTTATATATTCCGAAATATTTCCGGCTCGTTTCAATTCTTCGTTAAGTTCATTTTTAATATTATGATTTTCCGGAAGTGCAGAAAGAAGTATAGAGTCAATCTTCTCATACCTTTTTTTCATTTTCTTCGTGCTGGAATTAAGACCGGTCAGGAAATAAAGTGTAACCCCCAGAACCGGTGCGATAAGAATAATTATTATCCATGGAGTTTTCATTGTTGAAGTTATATTTTTACTGTAAATAAATAATACAAGAAAAACAGCAAGAATTTTTATCGCTATATTTATAAGGCTGGCATATTCGTTTAGATTTGTTAATATGGAAACAAATGTAGCAACCTGGAGGATAATGGATATCCCGCAAAAAACAAGACGTTTCACTCCGTTATGTCTTTTCTTTCGTGCCTCAAGCGTTTCTTTGTTCATTCTTTTCTTTCATCCTCCTAACTGTTTCTTCATAAAAAACATTCAGTTTTCCGAAATAATTATTCTTCCATGGTTTATTTCTGCCGCAAAAATGAATAATAACAGAATTATTTCTTACCCATTCAAGATCAAGACCGCCTTCTGTTTTTGAATGTATTCTGAATTTTCTTTCGGTCATATTATATTTATAAGTATCAAGCGGAATTATTTTACCGCCATACAGGCTGCTGATTAT
>JAUNJJ010000187.1 GCA_030533325.1 Oscillospiraceae bacterium | reverse complement strand
GTGTATATTGATACTGGAAAGTGGAAGGCACGTCAGGGCGGAAACGGACTTAAGGCTTCTAAAGATATAAAAATCAGATATACCAACTGTACTGCAGAAGATAATGCAAAAATTTATCAGCTGAACAGAGCTGTTGATGATGAATTTATAAATATGTTTACTCCTTTTGGAGAGGTTTCAAAGGAGCTTGGAAGAAAAATAATTAACGAAACGATTGTACTTGATATCAAAACCAAAACACCTATTTTATCAATTCAGCCATTTACTCAGGAAGGATACGAATATTCTGTAAAAATTAAAACAATGAATGTTGCTAAACATGATGATTTACAAAGGATGGTTGGATATCAGATAAAGAAATTTAATGCGTGTAGAAAGTGTCTTAAGTGTGAGTCACTGTGCCACTTTGGTGCAATTTCAATTATCGGAGATACATACTTTATTGACAGCAGTAAGTGCAAGAGATGCAAGATGTGTGTTACAGCCAAGTATCTTGATGGCGGTTGTTTAATGGAAAAATATTTAAGGACTAAGGTTTAAGGAAAAGAAATATGAAATTCAGAGGACATGAAAGTTTTGCTATTCGAAAAGGATGGCTTTATAAGGGAATGCGCAATGTAAAAAAAGAACCATTAATTTTTCAGGGTGCAGCTGGAAATAGTATGGATGTTTTAGGCATCGGGGCCAATATGGTAAAGGCGCTAAGATATTGGTTAATAGCCGTAGGATTAACAACAGAACCTAAGAGCGGAAAGAGAAATCAGTCTTTTACCAAATTAGGAGATTTAATTTATAACAACGACAGATACACTGAAGAAATAGGGACACTATGGCTCATCCATTATAAACTTGCATGTAACGAAGATGAAGCAACGGCATGGTATATTTTCTTTAATTTATTTAATAAACAGGAATTTGATTATGATGACTTTTATTCTGCAGTAAAAAAATATCTTAATATGCAGGAGGATTCAAAGTTTAATTCCAAAGATAGAAATATAGCTGACAGATCAATAAGTGATGATTTTTCATGTATTGTAAATACTTATGTTCAGAGATCAAAATTAAATCCTACAAAAATTCATCCGGAAAATAATATTGATTGCCCTTTAGGAGAACTAGGTCTTGTTGATGTTATAGATAAGAAAAAGGGAATATATAAAAAGACTACACCTAAGTCTGAAAATATTCCATTACTTATTTTGCTTGCAGTTATTATATGCAATGCTGAAGGGAAAAAAGAGATACGTATTTCAGAACTTCAGAATAAAGAAAAGAGTATTGGAAAAATCTTTAATCTTGATTCAATTACTTTAATCAATGCACTTTACAAGCTTGATTTGCTCGGATATATCAAAGTAATTAGAACAGCTGGACTTGATATAATTAATATTCAGACAGATATGACATTTGAAGAATGTGTTGAAGAATATTATGATAGTTTAAACAGATAAAAAGTAGGAGTTATATATGTTAAATGAAATAATTAAAGTATCAAGTGGATTTCAGACATCTGTAAATATCGCTTATGATCTTAGGAATGAATCAAAAATCCATAGTTTTATACCAACAAATTCTTCAATTGATTTAATATATGATTTGCTTTCAGGTACAATTAATGGTTCAACACAAAGGGCAAAAATATTAACCGGGGCATATGGTCGAGGAAAATCACATATAGTCTTGGTTGCGCTTTCGATTCTTTCTGAAGGTAAAAATAGAGATTTTTACAAAAAACTTCTTGATAGAATGAAGGATTATAATGAGGATATTTATAAAACTACTGTAAATATAATCGACAGCGGTAAAAAGTTATTACCTGTAGTTATCAGCGGAAGTATTTCAAGTCTTACTCAGGCATTTATGAATGCTTTACAACAAACATTAAAAAATAATAATTTACAGGATATAATGCCGGATTCAAATTTTCAGGCTGCTGTTAATACGATAGAAAACTGGAAAAACAATTATCCGGATACCTATAAGATTTTTTTGGAAAAGATTGATAATAATCAGGATGTGTTTATCAATGATTTAAAAAACCATAACATGCAGAAGTATACAGAATTTGTTGATATTTATCCAAGTCTTACTGCCGGAAGTACATTTAATCCTTTCGTTGGTTTTGATGTTGTTGATATTTACTCAAATGTCAGTGCAGCAGTTAAAGAACATGGATATGATGGATTGTATGTTGTTTATGATGAATTCGGAAAGTATCTTGAAACGAGTATAACTACTGCAACAGAGAGTGATACTAAGTTCCTTCAGGACTTTGCAGAGAAGTGTACACGTTCAGGAAAGAATCAAATAAATCTTCTTTTGATTTGTCATAAAGATATTTCAAACTATATTGATATGAATCTTCCGCAGGATAAGGTTGACGGATGGAGAGGAATATCAGCAAGATTCGAACACATTAATCTTCAGAATAATTTCAGCCAGATGTATGAGGTTATATCCTCTGCAATTGAGAAAGATAAAAATAAGTGGGAAAAGTTTTGTCGTAAGAACAATAAAGTATTTGATGATATATCCGAAAGATATGTATCTAATACCATTCTTTCTAATCAAAGTAATGTTAAAGAAGTTATAACCGGATGTTATCCTCTGCATCCTTCAACGGTATATATTTTGCCAAGACTATCAGAGAAAGTTGCACAAAATGAAAGAACGCTCTTTACATTTCTTTCGTCAAACCAGAAATATACTTTAACTGAATTTATTGAGAAAAATAATGATAAACTTCCTTTTGTAACTCCGGATTATTTATTTGACTATTTTGAAATGCAGTTTAAAAGGGAATTGAATTCCAGCAATATTTATAAGACTTATAATCTTGCTTCAAATGTTCTGAAAAAAGTAGAAGAGAATTCACTTCAGGCAAAAATCATAAAGACTATTGCATTGGTTTATATGATAGAACAGTTTGAAAAAATGCCGCCTACAGTTGATTATATTAAAGATACATTTCTTGATGTGGTTGCCGATCCTAAGGAGATAACGGATGCAATTAATAAACTTATTTCAAATGCATGTATTGTATATCTTAAAAGAAGCAATAACTACCTCAAACTGAAGAAGACAAGCGGAGTAAATACAGAAGAACAGATTTCAGACAGAATAGAACAGGTAAAGCTGAAAACTAATGTTTGTGAAATTTTAAATAACACTTCATTCGATAGTTATATGTATCCAGTTAGATATAATAATGATAAGTGTATAACAAGATATTTTGAATTTGTTTTCACAAGTTTTGAAGAAATAAAAGATAGTTATTATCATACAGATTCAGATGCAAGCGGTTTAGTTCAGGCTGTATTTTTTGAAAATGCAGAAGATTTTGATAAACATAAAAATGATAGGATAAATCTTAATTGTAGTCAGACTGTAATCATAATTCCAAAAGAATATAATGATATCTCTTCCGTGGCTTATGAGTATATGGCAGTTTCTGAATTAAGAAATGAAAGTGTTGAAGATGAAGTTCTTTTTGATGAATACAGTTTATATATTGAGGATTTAGAAGAGATAATTCATAATTTTGTCTCAAATTATATTCAGCCCGAAAAGAAAAAATCTGAATATTACAGTATTGACGGAAAACTTGAAATAACAAGAAAGGCACATCTTTCAAATTATCTTTCTGAAATATGTGAAAACGTATATAGTCAGACACCGGTTATAAACAATGAATCATTAAATAAAAATCTTCTTCCGACAACTGCAATTAATAGCAGAACAAAATTAATTACGGCTATACTTGAAAGTGAAGTTATTGAGAAAAATCTTGGATTGAGTGGTACTGGTCAGGACGTTTCATTTATGAGAAGTTCGTTAATTCAGACTGGAATTTTTGAAGAAAAAGATGAGACGTATTTTTTAAATCTTTCACCTGAAGATGCGAGAATGAAGAGTATGATTTCAGTTATCCTAGAGTTCTTTAACAATACAGCATTAAATGGTGAAGCATCATTTACAGAACTTTATAAAAAACTTACTTTACCAGAATATCATATTGGATTAAAACGAGGAGTAATTCCTATATACATTGCTTTGGTTCTTCACTTTATTAGGAAAGATATTGTTATCAGATATAAAGTAACAGAAGTAAAAATAAACGCTACAACTTTAAATAGCATTAACGATACTCCTGAATTATATTCTGCAATGATGGAGAATTGGGATAATGGTAAAATTGATTATCTTAATGGTCTTGAAAAAATATATTCAGATTATATTGTTGATAAGGAAAAGAGCTATAACGGGTTCACTTACATAGCAACAGCTATGAATCGATGGTATATGTCTTTACCAAGATGTGCAAAGGAAATGAAACGTATTTATAATTCAAAAGAAAATGTTTCAAAGGAATGTATTAAGTTTTTACAGTCACTTAAACAGCCGGGAGAAAATAGCAGAAATTATCTTATTGAAGATTTACCAAAAATATTTAAGACAGAGGTTGTTTCAGGAGATTTATCAGAGACTATTAGTACAGCTAAATCAATTTTTGATAATGCAAAGAATAATCTGATTGCAGAGGTAATTTCGGAAACAAGAAAAATATTTGGCGGAGTAGAAGAAGCTACACTTACTTCAGTTTTAAAAGACTGGTATGAAACTCTTAGAGAAGAAACACTTCAGTATCAGTTCCCGAATAATGAAAATAAGATTATTTCACTTATAAAAAAAGCAGGAAACAATGAGCAGGAAATGGTTGAAACACTTTCAAAACTTGTTGTTGGATTAAGACTTGATGACTGGAATAACGATGGAATAGATAAATATAAATCAGAAATTGAAAAGTTTATCATAACTGTAAATGAATATAACAACAAGGAACACAGTAAAAATTCAAACGAAAAAGAATCGTGCAAATTTACCTTCTATGATGATAACGGGGAAGAAGTTGTTCGTATATTCGATAAAGTTGAATGTAGCGGAAGGGCAAAACTTCTTTATAATGATATTACGAGTGCTATTGATGAAATGGG
>JAUNJJ010000048.1 GCA_030533325.1 Oscillospiraceae bacterium | reverse complement strand
TAATCCCTGCATACGCACCATGTTTGTAACCCATGTTTTTTCCTCCTGTTATAAATAATTTTCATATATTTTCGGACTTTTCGCATTAAGTCCAACTGTGAGCCGGAAACTTATCCAGCTGTGCCAGTACGGATAATAATCGCAGATATCACCTTCTTCCGAAAAAAGTCCGAATTTTATTTCCTCTTCTTTCATTATCCGGTTTCCTGCGATATACTCGGATTTTTCAAGTTCCGAAAGGACAGTATCCTGGAAGTTCATAGAGTCCTTCCATCCGTCCATTGTTTTCTGATATACCTGATTATTTTCTTCGTTCCGGATAAAGTAAGAGCGACCTCCTACTGCATTTTTATTCTCTTCCGGAATAAATCTTTCATTTCCATGAATCCCAGGATTCCAGCATGCCATTACAAGTCTTATATTCAGCGTCCTGCTGCGGCTGAATAAATTATCACTGCCTTCGATGAGCTGTACGCAAATTGAAGGTACAGGAGCAGGAACATCGGGCGGCAGCCTGTCTTTTCCCGGAACATAAAGAGGGAATGCTGCAGGGTGCACCGCACGAACTGTATATTCATTGTTGTTTTTGCTGTCATCCGGAAGTTTAAGCAGAATTTTTTCGCATACGTTTTCTGAAAGCCAGTCTGCTACAGATTCTATAGTTCTGACAAGCATACATAAGCCTCCTTAGTACATCCTGTTCTGAGAAAGCGCCAGTTCAGCGATTCCCATAGAAACGGATGAATGCTGTATGATCATTTCTTTGCTGTCAAATGTGAGCTGACTTCCCGGTGTGAGATTTTCCGGAAGGTCGTCTTGTCTTGCGAAAACAAGAATGTCTGCTTCCACGAGTTCGAGCATCTGACTTCCAAGCTTCTTTCCGAGGTTTATCTCGGCAAGTTTGTCATTATCAATTATACAGAGTACTTTCTTTCCTTCGATAACATGATATTCACCGAATTCGTCAAAATTCAGGAACACTGAATCTATATCAGCTTTTACCTGCTCTTTGAAGTTCATTTTCTTTTCTTCCTGTCGTTCTTGTTATCAAGCGGTTTTTCTTCCGGATGCTGTTCGGGTTCTTCCGGAATATCCGTGTTTTCCTGAGCAGCTTTTTCAGGCTCAGCAACATATTCTGCTGTCCCTTGATTAACCAGTTCCTTCTCTCTTTCCGGAGAAAGAGAGAAAGGTTCTGTTCCAGGTATCATGGCTTCGACTTTGTTCCCTCTGCGGAGACCGTATGTTCCTTTGATAATTCTTATCATACTTTACCTCCTTATTCAGGTTCGGCGGCCGAAATATCAGGAAGTTCGTCTTCGTCGTAATCTTCGCCACTCTCGCTTCTCAGAGATTCGATAAGTTCAATAAGCTGAGCTTTGTTTTTACAGTTTCTTGTATCTCCACCGAGCTTTTCGGCGATTTCACGTAATTCTGAATTCGGCTTTGAAGTGAGATTTTCATCTTCTTCAGAATCGTCGTAATTCCCGTCTGATTTTCTGACATATTCAGCTACTTTTCTTTCATCAACGAACCTTCTTGCAAGTTCCTTTGAAACTTCAAACGGTCCGCTCGATGCATTTTTTACTGCGAATCTCTCGTTTCCGTATTCGTCGGTATATTTGATACCGACGGTTCCGGATATAATTCTTATTTCAGGCATGATATCACCTCTTAGAGTACATCAGCGACAATAAACGGATTTGCGTTGTTCGGCATACAAAGAGGAGCTGTTGAGAGTGTGAGTTCTCTTGTATTCGCAACTGCGTCAGATGTATACTTAGGTACATCCACTCCGGCGTATGTATGGAACTCGCCGTCGCTCTGTTCAAGCTGAGTGATTGCGCCATAAACTGTTCTGCCGGCGGCAGGTGCTGTAACAGCAATCATCCCTGACGGGATATAAGGCTTGATTGTTCCGTCGATTTCCTGATATTCCTCGTCGTATGAGAGGATGTCAATCATTCTTCCCTTGATGTTGAGACGCGCAATCTTTGATGCACCTGAAGGAAGGGTTTCCGGAGCGATTCCTCCGATTTCGAGACGCTTGTTATCCATAAGTTTCAGAATCCATTCATTGTTGAGGATCAAATCTGCAACGTCCGGAGCAACGAGCACTTCTGTCGCCGGAAGTCCTCTCGACGTAAGCAGCTTAATCATGGCGCTGATGTCGTCGAGCATCTGTTTGCCGCTCGCCTCTGTTGTATTCCAGTTTGTTGACGGAGTATAAACTGCAGGATTTGATGGTTCGTCGTAGAATCTTACTTCCTTTTCCTCGAATTTTCCTAAGTCATCAACAAATTCTTTCATGATGCAGGCGTTTGTGAATATGACCTGAGAAGCCATTTCTTCTTTACGTCTGATATTCATTCCCCTCAGCTCTTCGAGGTCACTCATAATCATAACAGCCTGTCTCTGCTGAGGTGTCATATTGCTGTATAAAGCTTCACCAAATCCTCTTCTGCTGAGTTCGTCAATAGAAAGAGTTCTCTTTGGTGCGATATGAGAAGGCGTAAAGCGCTTCATTTCGTATCCGTCACGAAGAATTGCGATGCCGTTCTTTCTTGGCGAAACAAACGGCGAAGCTTTCTTGTTTCCCTTTTTGTATTCAACGAGGACGTCTGTTGTGGTGAATACGTCTGAGGCAGTATTTGTAGGGAAATACCTGTCAAGAAGGAAGCTTCTTGCAGGTGTTATTTCTCTTACTGACGCCAGAAGCGTATGTGTGTCAAAGAAATTTAATGCCATGTCTTTTCTCCTTTCCTTTACTTAACTGCATCAGAGAGAAGTATACCAACCCCTCTGAGAGTTTCCTTGTCGGTTTCTGTAATACTGTATCCTTCAGATACCGCAAGAACGTTGCCGTTGAAATGGCCTGTTCTGTATGCGATTCCGTCTACATCCTGAGACGGTTCTGAACCTGTATCAACGGTTTCTGCAAGTACGGCATTTGCCTTGCCTGTTGTGGTTTCGCTGATAAGTTCATATTTTCCTTCATTAAGTGCCAGAAGTGAACCGCGCTTAAGCTCTCCCTGACCGCTTTTTACTGTTACGCTGAAAACTTCAGCCGGCGGATTGATTCCGGCAATGAGGTTATCCGGTGCAGCAGGTGAAGTGTCAATTACTTCGTCAAGTCTTTTGCTCATTACTTTGTTTCTCCTTTCATACTGTTATAGAGGTTTACGATGTTTTTGAGTTCAACCGCGTCTTTTTCGTCGTCTGAATTCGCATCGCCAGAGTTAGGTGCAGCACCAACGTTGTTTACTCCTGACTGTTCACTGTCAGACTCCATCTGTGAAAGAAAGTTTCTTCCTTCCTTTGCTGAGTTCTGAAGCACACGGAAACTGAGTTCCTGTGCTGTACAGCTGTTCTCACCGTACTTCGCTTCATTGACCATTTCCTGATCCGGAATTGATGCGGCGATTGAGTCGATGTCCTTCATTCGCTGGCGTTCAATTGACACAGCTTCGTTCTGAATCTGAGTAACGAGGTCAGGTTCCTGAGTTCTGAGTTCATCAAATGTCATATGCTTTTTGCCTCCTTCTTCTTTTGGTTCATTAGAGTTTGAATCTGCAACCGGTACGGGTACCGGCTTTGCACTGTTTTGTGTGATTATCCGGAATTCAGGCATGTTCCTGAAACCGAATGTATCATGGCTTATTCCGTTTACCATGAGGATTTTTTTGTTTGACGACATTCCGATGTCAACTGTGTTCTTCTCTTCGCATATTTTATCTGCGAAGCCTTTTTCCACAGCCTCTTCGCCTGTCATCCATTTTTCTTCTGCCATCATGGTTCTGATTTCTTCTGTATCAATTCCTGTTCTCTGATTGTAGATTGCTGCGATAGCCTTTTCATTTGCATCTATCATACGTTCCATCTTCTGAACGTCCTGAAGATTTATATCGCCGTAGTTTCTTATGCTGACTCCGTGAATCATAATCAAACTTCCCGGATAAACTTCGACTGTATCTCCGGCCATTGCAATCACTGAAGCCGCTGATGCTGCTATGCCTTCAATAACTGTTTTTACATTTGCAGTCAATCCTTTCAAAGCATTATGAATTGCGAGGCCGGTATACAAGTCGCCGCCGCAGGAATTAATTTTCACTGTAATGTTTTTCTTATCCTTTACAAGTGAAAGGTCTTCCATGAAGCCTTCCGGTGTTATGTATAATCCGGGAACAACTTCGCCGGTCCACCAGTCGTACATTCTTTTCGAAAGTACGTCGCCGTACAGTGTTATTTCGCCTTCTTCTTCTGATAAAGAAGCTACGTTCCAGAACTTTGGCGCAGTTCCTTCCGGATTGACACTGCCATTCAACATTTGTACTGTTTTACTTTTCATTGGATTCATCTCCTTCCTCTGCTTTCAATGCAGATTCAATAATCAGATTTTTCAGCCTGTTTGTAGCTGCTTTCTGGCTCTGATGAGCGTCCGGCTCGTTTCCGCCAAGTTTTTCGTTTTCGCGCACAAGCCGCTCAACATTTTTATCCCACTGACCACCATTAAGTTTAACAGTGCTTTGCTCGTGAGTGCTGAAGCCTTCGGAACAAGCGAGAATTTCTGCTGTGATTTCTTTTACAGGATCAAGCTGTCCCTGGGACGGTCCGAGCCATTCGGTTCCGAGCCATGCGGCACGAATTGCAGGGTCTGCAAAAAATCCCGGTGCGTTTATTCTTCCTCTTGCTACTGCTTCAGACAACCATACTTCATAGATCGGTCTGCAGAATGACGATGCAAGCCATTCCCTTCTCATTTTGAATGCTTTCCACGCTTCAAGCAATGCCGCTCTGGATGCAGAATATGAAGCGTTGAAAGACTTCATAAGCAAATCAGACGGGATTTCAAGTGCTGCCCCGACCTGTTCAGCTATAGACTTGACGAACTTATCAAATCCGTTAGCCGGTCTCTGAGGTGCTGCAAAGGTTACATCTTCGCCCGGGTTGAGTATGTTTATCTGTCCCGGTCCCATGTTGTAATCGTTAGGATCTCTTGGCTCTGCAGGTTCACCCGTTTCGTTGAAAGGCATTTCATCAACAGAAGATTCGGTTTTGATAAACGCTGTAAAAAAACTTTCAACTACTGCCGCTGTAAGTTCGGATTCAGTATAGCGCCTTAACTGTAAAAGAGGTTCGATAACCTGAGCAAGATATGAGATTCCACGGTACTGGTCAGGCCTTTCGGATTCCATGACGTGAACGACGTTCGGGAGTCCTGTGTTTTCCTGATAAGCAAGGACTCTTTGCCATATCTCCGGTTCAGCTCCTATTTCAAAAGGATAGTTACTTCTTATGTGATACGCTACCACTGCTCCGCTCTGATTAATTTCTACTCCGTCATAGATTTTATTGCCGTTATCCTGATTTCTACCGGTTGTATAAAGCCGGTATCCCATGTACGGTGTTGCGATTCTGTCGGCTTCAATCATGTGGATTCTAAGCGAATACGGGTAAAACCGACTTACTTCATAATGTTTAAGCAGCCCGAAACAGTCGCCGGAAAGCAGCCATGAAACAAGTGCAAGCTGCTGAAGGCCGTAGAAATTATTAAGTCCTGTCGCGTCGCAGGCTCGCTTGTTTCCGGCCCATAAAGCGAACTCACGTTCAGTTTTTTTCTGCCATGCTTCGGCTGATTCCTGCGAAAGTCCTACAACTTCCCTGTCGATGCGTGACTTTAACTGCAATCCCATACCAACTATGTTTGTGCGATTGGTTTTGATCGCTGATGTCGCCATAGGAGATGCCATATACAACATCCTTGCTCTCTGACGCATTGTATAGTTGTTGAAGTCGATATCTTCGCGAGGAGAGCCTGACTTTGCATTGAAGCCTTTGACAGCTTTTTTATGCCAGCTTGCACCGGCTTCACCGTATCCTTTGTATCCGTACATTTTTTCACCTCCTTTTCCACTCGTGTGGATTTACCAGTCCCGCGGTACGACAGATACCGCTCTTCTGGCTCCTTTTCCTGCGAGTTCTGATTTCAGTTCAGATAGTTTTTTCTCGAGTTCCTTGATTTTACTCTGGACTGCTGACAGTGATGTATTATATCTCTGGATACTTCTTGAACCTATCGAATATGACTGAGCTGCGTCACTTAGCATTTTCTCTTCCTGACTGTAATACAGTTCAAGACGGTTCTGAGTGCGTTCTATTTCAGATTTTATCTGTTCTTTGCTTCTCATTTACATCACCTACCAGCTATCGTATATTCTGTTTACTGTTGTTTTTCTTCTTACCGGTTTTTGTCTGGACTGAGTCTGTGCCGGTTTTTGCATTTCCTGAGGCTTGTCAGGGAGGCTTTTCAGTCTTTGCTCAAGAGCGAACATATCAGGATCTATGATTTTCAATCCTGCATTTGCGTAGTTTCTGCAGTCAAGGGCTTCGTTTCTGTTATGTCCGGGAAGTTTTACCCACGCCCACTTTGTTCCGGTTCTCGACTTCACCTGCTCCAGACGTTCTGAAAGCAGGCCGTTGAAGAAATATTCGTCATATCCTCTTGATTCATCTTTTGGAAAATGGCAGTATTTCGGCCCGGGTTCCTGAACCTGAACTGATGACATGATACTTTCCTTTCCGGCATCAACTCCGAGGGTATAGAGCCAGCAGGTTATTTTTTTGTTGTCCTTTACTGCGACTTTTGTAGGCGGTTTTACGAACGGTACTCCGTCTCCGCCCTGGCCTTTTATTGCGAAAACTTTTTTGTTAAGCCGCTCACGAGCTCTTTTATAAATCTCCTGCGTATAATGTCCTCCGGAGTCTATACAGGTTATGGATATTTTCAAACCTTTGCCATCCTTGAACTTGTAAACGTGATCAACAATATCATCAAGCTGCTGCCAGACTTCGTCTGAATCAGGTTTCCCCATGATGTATCCTTTTTTAATTCCCCAGCTTTCATTATACAAACCATATCCGACAACCTCGTATTCAAGACGGTTGTCCTGAGTGTCTACTCCGCAGGTAAGGCAAAGAACTCCTTCAGGAAGCTCTGCATCGTAATCTTCACGACGGTTCATGAGGGTTTCTTCATCTGAATCGTCGATGCGGTCTTCCCACAATTCTCCGAAAAGCGTGTTAAACACAACCTTAAGCTTTTCAGGATCATCTTTTGAGTCAAGAAACTTTGTGACGATTTTTTTCCATGGAGTCCATGGAGACGAAAATGCATTCAGCCAGAATGAACGAACGCCTTTTTTATATGCTTCGGGGTTTTCTGCTATCCATTTGTGCGGTGCGTCTCTCATTTCCTTTTCTGATGAGAGTGCTCCACAGTGCGGACAGCTGTATGAGATGTTGTCATCTACGTTATATACATTCTTTCCTCGTATTTTCTCAGTTGTAAAAGTGAATTTTATTCTGTCAAATACGATATCGCTGTATTCTTTGCAGTGCGGGCACTCTGCGCACCAGCGTTCCTGCGTTCCTTCACTGAAACTTGCTTCTATATTCGACATTCCTTTTATTGTAGGTGTTGAAACTTCGATACTTTTACGGTTATAGAATGTAGTTTGACGTGCTTCGGCGAGTTTCCACGGGTCACCTTCAGTTCCTGCTGAAGCCGCCCATCTGTCGCGCTCATCCCCTATTACATACCTTGCAGGAGTTGATGCAAGTGCAGAGGCACTATTGGAACCGGTTATTGTGAGCATACCTCCCGGAAAGCTTTTCTGAAGTATGGTATTTCCGCTGTCTTTAGCTTTTGAATCGGCCACTTTTCTTCTGAGGCATTTGTTGTCTCTGATCAGAGGGGCAATTCTCAGCCTTGAAAATTTCTGAGCATCTTCCAGCGTCGGCTGGATATACATGATTGAGCCGGGATCCTGATCAATGATATATGCTATTGCATTGAGCTCGAATTCAGAGTTATGAGTTGGAATCATTTCCGTTCCGGCGAGATACAGATGTGACGGACTATCAACTTCAATGCACCTTACAGGAACACTTTCTGTTTCTTCAACGTTTACTATTCTTCGGCGTTCTGTTTCTGATGTTCTGAGTGTGCAGCCTTTCAATCCTGTGCCAAATCTTGATTTTATTCTTTCTTTTTTTCTCTTCAATCTGAATACAGGAGTGTCATAAACCATGAAGCTAATTCTGTAAACAGTAATCGGAGTTGGAGAGTTTGAACTTGTACATATGGCTTTTTTATTGTGAATACTGTTCTTTATTCCAAGTGATATAAGAAGTTCGTGGATATCTTCTATCAGCTTTCCGGACTTAAGAGTTATTTCACAGCTGCCTCTCTTGTCAATGCTTCCGTCTGAATCAAGTATACCCTGAAGCAACGAAAGACGTTGATTGTAAGAGGCTCTGAGGTAAATATCAGGAATGTGCTTGTTGTTAAGTAATTCTAATTTTCTTAGCTTTGAGTGCATTGTTTCCGCCTTGTCAACAATAGGATCTTTTTCATAACCTCGTTTGTATTTCATAGCCGATTGACGAGCACATTCAGCACACAACCCGATTTTAGTTCTTCCAAGAAGGTTCTTGTTGTGACCTCTTATACAGAAATCTGTTTCTGATGTACGAATCTTAGGCTCAAGCATGATATTCATCACATTTGAATTTTCTTTTACTTTTCTGACTTTGATTCTTATTCCCTCAGATCTGATATAATCGGCGATTTCCAAATCATCTTTGTGAACTGTAATCTGAGAAGAGTAACTGTTTCCGTCTCCGAGCCAGTATCCTAATGTGTACGGTGGAACAGGTAGTTCTCTGCTTTCACATTGCAATGCTCCGGAAACAGGAATTGCATATCTGTTTCTGTTCTTATGTTTGTATGTAGCTGCTATCTGGTCTGTTGTCAATACTCCGTTATATATACCTTTGGATAAAGACAGTATGCTCTCTACATACCACTGGTGCTTGGCGTCGGCTGTTATTACTGAGCCGTCAGAAAATGTTACTCTGTAGCATTTCCTGTTGTACATGATTTCCGTTGCATTTGTTACCTTGCATTGGTTCCCATGCTCGTCAAAAACCGTATCTCCGATTTTCAAATGTTCCATTGTAGTCCATCCGTCCGGTGTTGCTATTGGAGTTGTTATATCCAAAGCTTTTCCAACCTGAGATGCAGCAACCATAACAATTCTTTCAACCTTAGGGTCTGTGAAAGCGTCCATAGGTTCTTTCAGATACGGAGTTCTTGAAGTTCTCCACGGTCCGGCTTCAGCTGAACTTTCTGTTGATAATCTGCGGTATTTGTCTGACCATTCGGACAGTGTGAGATTTTCAGGCGGCTTGAAGTTTTTTACTGATTTTGCGAGTGTACGGTTGATTTTCAGAAGTTCACTCTTCGTCATCTTCCGGCTCTTCCTTTTTGCCCTGACGTTCTTTTACACGCCGCCTGAATTCGTCGGGATTGTATTTGTAGTTTGATAAATCATTGAGCATGTTATTGCATTCAGCTCTGATAATCGCTGATGCTTCGTTTGCCGTTTTTGCTTCGACTACATCCATGGCAAGCCTTCCTGGAAGTGAGAGGATATTGCTGCGAACAGCATAGACAAGTGCATTCATAACTTCAACTACATCATCCGCTCTGTGCATATTGCCTTCCAGCTCGGCGAGTTGTATTTCAGACATCTTAGCCTTTGCCATTTTCCAGTCAGCCTCGGCGCGAAGCTTTTCTTCTACGGCTTGCTTTACGTCGTGAGTCTGGTTTTCTTTTCCGACAACTTTGTCGTTCAGATATTTTATATAGGTCTGGGCAACTTCGTACAGATCGAATGCATACGGTTTTGTTTTCGCTGCCGGAATAATTCCTTCCTTTGCCAGCTGCTGGACACGTCTGACGGTTACTGACAGCAAGTCAGCTATTATTTCAGTTGTTACCAGATTTTCACTGCTCATTGCCATTCTCCTTTCTGACGGTTAACCGAAACGAAAATACTGGAAAAATTTTTCTTGTATCTGGTGAATCCATGGGCTTCACAAGCGCCGCAGTGTCTGGGGGTCGTCTGACAGTACCTTTTGTCTATCATTCCTGTCCGAGAAACCGCTTGCACTGGTTTCGAAATCTTTTATCAAGATTTTCGTCTATTGTTTTCATAACAGTGTCATGTGCTTTTCCGTCTATCATCTGCGGAACTGACGGACCTCTGAGAACGGATACAGACTTCTTTTCCCATCTCTGCATTCCCGGTTCTCTGCACCACGCTATGCCCTTGTATACGAAGGTTCTGCTGTTGAGCTTCTTACGTTGGCCTGCAATGATCTCGACTGTAACGCCGTAAGGCTTAGGCTGCCGTATGGTTCCCACCGGTCGTTCCTTCATCTTCATTTTTATAGCCTGACCTGGTATAAGATCTCTGCTTCTGGTTCTTTTCTTTGGCGCGGACTTAGGAGTAAGTGAGAAGTGTTTAAATGTGAGCAGCCTTCCTTTGTACCTGATCTTAATTCCTTCGAGTGAGTCTGTTGTTTCTTCTATCTTGACGTCTACGGATTTTAATCCGCTGTTATCAACATTGTAGTGCTTTTTGACGCTCTCCCTTACCCATCCAGGTGCTAATCTTCTTGCATCTGAGATAGTATAGGCTATCGCTTTTTCACTGTTCTTTTCAAGCTTTTCTATTTCTCTTTTCAGCTCCGCGCCATTCTTCATTGCTATTGACATTGAGCCGTATCGTTTAGGTGACGGCATAATATCATCTCCGAAAACAGTTTACGGAAGAAGGAAAGCCGGATGCCAGGAGTCATCCGGAGAAATCAGTTTGGCGTTAGCCGGTCTTCCGTTTGATTTCTATATCAATCATATCATAAATCGAGTGCGACATTAAAGGACAACTTTTTATTTTGAGTAAAAACGCTCCATCATTTCGATGAAGCGTTTATGATTATATCTCTATTTTGTCAAGAGCGAGTTTGTGTTTCCTTTGAATTGTTTTCCTGTCATAGCACAGTGAGTCAGATATCTGCTGCATTGTCATATATGTAAGATATCTGAGATTCATAATTGCTTCCAGTTCATCATCGTTCAAGGCTGAGATAGCATTGAATATTTCTGTTCTGTATTGTCTAAGCTTCTGTATGATATCATCTATATTTTCGTTTGAAAACTCGGTTCCAAACTTATCGGCAAGAGCTTTGTTTTTTTCTTTAACCAATTCAAGAGACCGGATTTTTTTCTCGGCACAAAACGCACGGTTCAACCAATCTATTTTTAAATTCTGTTCTTCCGTCATATCTCCTGTTCCTTTCGTCTTATTTTCTTTTATCAATTGCTTTCCGCTCTTTGCTTACTTTAGTGAGATTATATCCAAGTGTTACGTTGAGTCGGATTACGCAATCATCGCAGACTGTGATCGGTCTGTTTCTTCCGACGAGTTTCATAGGTTCGCCGCCGAGCTTTGATTTGCATATACTGCATTTCATTTCTGTTCCTCCCTGTATGGTTCCGGAAACGGCATCCACGCTGCTATATCTTCCCACTCAAATGTGCCGTCAAGAAACCATTCTTTGTTGTCATAAAATACATCTTCTGCGAAAACGTATCCCGATTTTGTACAGAAGATAAAAATTCCTTCTTCGTTCGGAAAACATTCAAGGTTTCCATGCCTGTCAAATGTGAGTTTTCGCCAGTACATCTGGTTTTTGTTTTCCACTTGTGTGGATTCGGTTTTTTTCATTTCTGCAGCTAATTTGCAGAGACCTGCCGTATATTCAGCCAGAAGTTTCAGACATTCTTCGTGTTCAGCTATTCTTTTTGTATTAAATGTCACTGCATCTATCAGCCGGGATAAAAGTTCTGTCATATTAAATCTCTCCTCGGTTTTCTGGAATTGGTCATTTTCAGTTCGCTTTCAGTTATTGCTAAAGCACTTTTGATATCCAGATCTTTGAGTTTGTATTTGTTGTATACCGCTCTTACGTATCCAACGTTGTTTCCTGTTTCTGACGCAATCCTGACAAGCTGTTTTGTTACAGCAGAATTTAAGTCAGGAGACATAAGCTGTTCGGCGTAAGACCTGAAATCTTCAGGGTGTTCGCCGTTTACTGCAGCTGCTAATCTTCCGATTTGATTCATGAAATCTCTGTAATTCATTTTCTCCATTTAAAAACTACCTTTCAATAATTCTTCTGCCCGTTTTTCTGTAATTGTTTCAAAACATTTCGCTATTAAACGAGCTTTTTCTACGCTAATGTATTTCGTATTACATACCGGACATCTGAAACTCCAGTTCATATCCTGGTAATCCGGGCTTTTAATGTCTGATTCATCGAAAACAACAACAGAACCACAATTGCATTTAAGTAAAAGGCGGGCTTTAACCGGTTCAGCTCTTTTTATTATTTCAATCATTATTCGTTCACTCCATCATCTTATTCAGAAAAGTTATTACAATTGCTGCTCCACATACCAATCCAGTACACTGTAATAACGTATCACAAATCATTTCGGCAATTTCTGTCATTATCATTCCTCCTTATATATCTCCACTCGTGTGGATTACGTTGCTTTTAAAACGGGACGTCTCCTTCATCAATAATCTTTTCAAATTCCACACAGAAATGATCCAGAGGAATGGCTTTGAATTTTCCGTCATGCTTAACGATAACCAACTTGCCGTCACTTACGCTGTGATTTGCGATGCATAAGACTCCTGCGATGATTCCGTCTGAATCTTTAAAGCAAGAATACGGATTGATCATACTCTCGCAAGTTTTTGCTGATCGGTTCGGTTTAGTGACTTTTACTTTCATGGCTGTTTCCTCTTTTCCGGCTTTTTGCCGCTCCTGCGTGATTTCTTCTTTCTGTTTTCTGACAGAATCCTGAGTACGTCTGAAGCTGTACCTGGAGTCTGTGTTTTACTGTTCTGATTCTTCATTTTCAAGTCCTTCCTGAATTTTTAATTCTGCATAGGTCCATACAGCTGAATTCAGTCTGTATTTCTGTCTTATCTTCATGATTGTTCCTTTTGGCATTGGTTCGACTGCGTTAAGTTTCAGGAGTTCAAGAGACAGATTGTATCTGCTCTCGAGGTCTCCGATTATAAGTGCTGTTTCCATCAGCTCTTCAATAAGCTCTTTCTGTTTTCTCACATTCATTTTCTTTCTCCTCTTCAGCCCATTGTTTCATGATTTTCAGGCTGTCTCCGCATATTATGTTTTCTTCAAGTATTCTGACGGCTTCATCAATGCCGTCAGAATACCGCTCTTTGTACATATTCAGCATACGCGTTCTTGATTCCTGAACGTTGTCCGGAAGAATGTCTATTCCCCAGATTGTAGCCAGGGCTTTCAGACCGTCTTTGTAATCTTTGCACAGGCGGAATTTCCGTTCGAGAATCTCGACGAGAAAATTTCCGGTCCCGCATGCCGGCTCGAGAAAGGTTTCGTCAAGTCTGCTCCATGCACCTCCTTCTTCAGAGAGCATGTCACACATATCCTTTACGAGCCAGTCCGGAGTATAGACTTCGCCGTATTTCCTGACACGTTCTTTTGATTTGATGAATCGTTCTTTCATATGAGATTTCCTGCTACATCAGTGATTTCATGAAACTGAGAGCGGTTCTCATTTCCTGTGCTTCCTTAATTGATACCGCACTTTGCTTTTCTTTCTTCTGCTGCTGCATCGAGAGGATGATATCCTCGTTAAAATATATTTCGCTGAATTCTATACCTGCATCTCTGAGCCGCTCTGAGAATTTTTCTCTTGCAAGTTCTTCGTCTCCATAATCTTTGAATTCCTTTACGACCTTTGATGTATTTTCGAGGAAGTCGCGGATGCGTTTTTCTCCGAAGCCGAAGTACTCATGAAGAACTATCAGTGTAGCAGCGAGATTGTCGGACATTGTGTCAAGGCTGTCCTGGAATATGGCCTGGCTCAGTCTTGCTTTCTGCTTTTTCGTTGGTGTATCGTATGCTTTCATGAGTACACCACCTTGTCAAGAATAAAGGATTCAGCCTGCTGAAGTCTGATTTTAAGTTCTTCGTTTTCAAGATGCATCATTCTGATTGTTTCGCCTTCTGTTTCAACATCACTTTCAAGAAGCTTGATGTTTTCTTCAAGCTTGGCGCTGATTTTCATAGAATCGTTGTAATATCTTGTGATTTCGTCAAGCTGTCTTCTTAAGTTTTCGTTTTCTTCGTTAAGAAGCTTTATTTCGTTTTCGTGTGATTTGACGATATCTTTTAATTCGATGATGTCATTTGATTTGCTGTAATCCGAATCTTCCCTTATATCATCTATCTGTTTCTGAAGAATTGCGTTTTTCGTTTCCGATTTTTTTACAAGCTGTTCCAGTTTTGAATTTTCAAGTCTGATCAGGGCAAGCTGCTTTCTCAGCTCGTCGTTTTCGATGATAAGTATATTTATATCAACGGTGCTGCTATTCAACTTGTTCTTCTCTTCTTCCTGACTGTTTGTTTCCTGCTTTTCAAGAGGAGCGGTGATTTCAGTTTCTTTCGCCTCTGCAGCCGGTTCTCCTGATTTCTTTTTGCCTTTGTCACTGCGCTCAGCACGAGGAAGCTGTTTGTCTGTGATTCCTTCCTGCTTAAGCACTTCGATGATTTCATCTTTACTGCAGCAGTTGAGCTGAGCGAGAATATTCACCTGAGAGCGCTTGTTCTTTGCCAGCTTGTATCTTCTTACGATTTCTTCATTTGACATTTCCATTAGTTCATAATCTCCGTTTCTGATAAAATAAATGTTACTTCTTCCTCTGTATCTGTGAGGTCAAATGCTTTGGTTCCTATCTTCATTTCCTGCTTTTTCCCGTATACGGCTGACATACCTGCCATTGTAACTGTCAGTACGTCGTCGTATCCTTCGGGTATAATCAGTGTTACTTTCTTTGGCATAACTTACTCCTTTAGTCCGCTCAGGATTCTGAAATATTTCCGGCACAGCTCACACCCGGATTTTTTGAGTTCGGGGGTGAGGAAGGATAGTTTTCTTTCTTTTTCCATAGCTGTTTCCCAGCATTTCAGTCTGAGCTGATTGATTTCAAACTCTTTGATTATTCTTGTTTTTTCAATTCTCGCCTGCTCTGTATCAAGTTTCCCGAGTGCGTGCTGAACATACAGTAGCCTCATACTCAGATATGCAAGCTGTTCGGCTGCGTTCAGCTGGTCCGCCATAGGTTCTGCTGATGCGGCAGCCTGTTCAAGTTCTTTCAAAGTCATTTCTTTGCTTTTTTCTTCCCCTTTCCTCCACTCGTGTGGATCTGACGTTTTCTCAGGCTGATGCAGATATAATACTGGCTGTCAAGTGGATTCAGTTTAGCTTCGCTTTCTATGTATTCGTAGTCCGGATACAGTTTTTCGAAAGGTTCTCTGCACTCCTGATTTTCGTAAAGTTCTTTTGCTTTCCTTTTTGAGATTTTATTATCGTTTGTCCGCTCTTTCGGATAAATGAGATTTCTTGACGCATGCCAGAGCTTCTGATTGCTGCTTACCGCTCCATTTGTAAGATTTTTACTCATGTAATTTGCAAGGCCGTCAAGACCTTTTTCACCGTATTCAATCTGAGTCTGTCTGATTATCCCTTTTCCCCAGATGTTTTTTATATCTGACAGGAGCATTCCTCCGCTCATAACGATGTGATGATGAAACCTTTTGGTTCTTTTTCCCTGCTCAGTTACAACTATGTATTTTAATTCCGGCAAATTGTTTTTCTTTCTGAATCTTTTTATTCTTCTAAAAAAATTCCGGAGGTTTCTGTTTGCTTCGTCTTCATCAGCAGGAAGTTCCTTGTCTGAATATGTGAGTTCTATTTTCACATCATTTTCAGTGAAATTGGTATTGAGCAGTCTTGTCAGTTTTTTTACTCTGTTGTGATCGTTGAGAAGTTTCTGAGCAACCGATGAAGGTTTCGCTCTGATTCTCTTTCCTTTCGGAAGTTCTCTTACAGGATAAATATCCACTTCAATGAACTCACCACAGAAGTATTTCTTTTCACGATATTTAATTTTCATATTCTTACTCTTTCTTACTGGTTCTTATTATGACTTTCCTTAATTTTCTTTTTAACAGGTGGTTGTTAAGTTAATAGATTAATTACGAGCTAATCACCGAAAACGGTGTTTTTTTTGCAGCTGTATATTTCAACAGCTGCTTGTATCTGATATTTCTTTTCCGGTTTCAGTACCGGTTATCGGGTTGATGTTCGTTCCGGTGAGTTTCTCACGGATGCTGTGCCTGAGCCTTCTTTCGATTTCATTCATGAAAATATTAAGAAGTTCATATGGGTTTTCTCTTATGTATGTTCTGCTGTCGGTAATCACAACTCCGTGACGCTCGGTTTCGTTGTAATCATATTCAACGCGGCCTATTCTGTAACGCATCAGAATGCTCCGCCGTTAAGCTTTTTAATTATGTTCTCGAATACACCTTTGAGCTTTTCAATATATGTTTCCGAGTCTCCTGAAAGCTGAGCAAATTCGATAACTTTGTTCGAATCATTTACGACATTGGTCAGAAGTGCTTTGAATCTTGCTTTTTCATCAGGCTCTTCAACAGCATTTTCCACACGTGTGGATTCTGCATTCTGCGATGCGTTCATGATGTTTTCAAGCTTCTTTTCAAATCCGGCACGGATATTTTCTGTTTCTGCTTCTTTTTCTTTGAGCTTTTCTTCAAGAGCTTTAATCTGATCGTCGGCTATCTGTCTTTCGGCTTCTGACTGCTTTTTCATTTCTTCGATTTTCTGATTCGCAATTGCATCCGCTCTTGCATTGAGTTCTTCTTCCGTAGGTTCTGCGACTGTTACATCCTGTGCTTTGCTTTCGAGTTCTTTTATGGTCTTGCGGAGCTGTTCTGCCTGCTCCCTGAGCGCTTCGTTATCTGTAGTGAGGATTGATGACTTTCTTGCCTGTTCGTCGTACGTCTTCTTTTCTTTTTCGTAATTTGTTTCAATTTCCTTTATTTTCTCACTGAGTTCTTCGATTCTTTTCTTTGCCAGAGCAGTTTCTTCAGCTGCTCTTTCTTCTGCAAGTTCGGAAGCTTTCTTCTCAATTTCTTCCTGAAGTTTTTCTTCGGCAGTCTTTTCCTTTTCCTGCAGTTCAAAGAGCTGCATCTGGATTCCTTCCCGCTCCTGCTTTATCCTTTCGATTTCTGCTTTGAGTTCGTTTACAGTTGCATCTTCCGGATTTACTTCCAAGTTTTCTCTGTCCTCGTCACTGAGCTGAGAAATCATATACAGGTTCTGAATTCCTGCTGAACTGTGGTCCTGCAGATACTGTTCGCCGAGCTTGTTGTATACTGCTATGTACTTTGATGACTGTGAGCGCTTCAGCTGGTATTTTTCCCAGCAGTAATCATCAAAGGTTTCATAGCCAAGCTGTTCATACAGCTTTTCATCTTTCATGATTGCAAGGTTCTTGCCTATCTGATATACTGCTGTGTTGAGCTGATTCGCCCAGAACTGAATTTCGCTGTCAACCTTGACAGCTCTGTCTTTTACTGTTAATTCATTACTCATGCGGTTTTCTCCTTTTTGGATTTTTTCTTCTTTTCATCAAATTTTCTGAACTGCTCATTCAGGAAGTCCTGGTACTTATCCTCAAATTCAATGATGCTTTGCGGCTTTGGTGCTTCTCTGTCATTCTTGTAACCTCTGCACTGTACTATCTGTCCGAAGTTGGAAACTTCTACTGTGTAGTACGGCGTATCCGGTGCTGACGCTTTTCTGACGAACACGATAGTCAGCTGACTGTTTGCATGACGTTCGGCATATCCGCCTACGCAGTGAACGAGGGTTTTACCTTCGCTGACGATTTCTTCTGTATTCTGAGGGATTCTTATAAACAGGCCGAGTTCTTCGTCAATAAATTCGAACTGCTTAAGAAATTCTGCTCTTTCCTTCATCTTTTCGTCTAATTCTTTGCTTACTTTTATTTTAATAAGATTCGTACATCTTTCGTGAGCTTCGTGAAAGTGCGACGGTTTTAAAACTGATTTTTCACTAAGATCATATCCAAGTTCTTTACACTGAGATACATAATCGCGCCAGTCTGATATCCGAACGTTAGTGTTCAGCGTATATTTAAGTACCGAACGGCAGGTTTCTCCGCGGTTTTTTATGAGTTCGTTTTTGACAAAAACATGATCAGTCACTGACAATGTACACAATTTCACGATGCTTGCGATTTCTTTTGCTGATGATTTTTTGTCAATTTTCTTCAGTTCTTTGTATCGCGCTATTGCACTGACACTAAAGTTTTTAAGCAGGTTCATTTCTTTTGTGTTTAGTCCGAGGACTTTTCTTACATCGTTTGATTTCCAGTTGAGTCTCAGTCCGCACATATCTCTGCTGATTTTTGCTTCTACTACACGCCAGAAGCCTGTTTTAATCAGGTACTCGATTTGTGGGTGGATGCAATATTCGCCGAGAACAGTAACGAGATTTGAAAGCATTACGCTGTATCTGGCTTCAAAATATATCGAATCTATTGCTTTCATTATGTATCCGAAATCTGTATTGTATACATCAACCTCGTTAACTGTGAAATAGCTGTTGTCGGTTGTGCTTCCGTAAATCGATGATACGAACAAAGGCTCTGTAAATGTGGAAGTTGCAACCCACGAGTACCGATACCCGCTTTCAGTACGCTTACCTCTTTCTGTAAACTTCATTGGCTTTGAGCCTGTTTCAAAATAATACCTTGCAACCTCGTAATAATCATGTTCAAAGATATTGTTGTCAATATAAATGTAGTCTCTGCCTGAATCAGGATGTGCGAAACGCTGCTCAAGTCTTATGCATCTGGCTACCAGCTGCGTTTTTGAAATCGCTTTGAATATAACAAGATTTACCTTGTCTGATATCGACCTTCTTCCTTTTCCGTCTGCGAGGTATGTTATCTTGCGGCCACACAGCGGACAGGTGCCGGATTCTCCATGTACGGCTTTTCCGGAAGATACTGTTCTTCTCTCATGAAATCCTTCGCAACTGTCTGTGAGATAATGGAACGTTCTGCAGGCGGTACAGAATACTTCCTGGCATTTATGGTCTTTATGGTAAAGGCCGTACTGCTCCAGGTATTCTTTGGATTCGCTGACAATTTCATCTGTCAGGAAATTGAAGCCTGATATAAGGCTGAGTGCTTTTTCTTCCTCTTCTGAACGGTACATTTTTCTCACCTCACTCAGAAATCAAGAAGGTCATCGAGGCTGAGTGTGAGAGTTTTATTTTCAGTCTTCTGAACCGGAGGAGTTTCGAGGACCTGTGGCTTGATGTACGGCTTCTTCTCTGCCTGATTTGCTTTTTCGTGTTCGGCCTCTACTTTGCCGCTCATGTTGATTGTCATCTGTACGCTGATTGTTGCGCCGTCGAAGTAGAAGTTTACTGCTTTGGTAAATACCTCTATGTCTGAGCATGACTGGCCAATTCCTTTGGCTATGCTGTCGATGCACTGGTCGAATGTTTTGTCGCTCTGTTCAACTGCCTGCTTAAACTCAGGCTCCTGTTCGCAGAAGAGCTCCAGTGCTCTTGCTGTAGGTTCGCATATCACTTTTCCCTTGATGTTGTTTCCTGTGTAAATAAACCTGCATTTGCTCATTATAAAAACCTCCATATATTGACTTTTACGCGGAAATCTGATATACTAAATATATAGCAGTTTTCACGATAGCTGTTATCTTTCTTACTCAATTTTAAACTTAATTTTTTCTGAAAACCGTCTTTCACAAGGCGGTTTTTATTTTTCTACTCGTGTGGATTTAAGATATTCAAGTATTATCTTTGATGCTTCCTCCCATCCGTAAGCTACTTCTGCTTTGTAGTTCTGACTGCGAAGATGATTTATCCACCGTTTCTGGTTTTCTGTCGGCTTGTTTTTTCCATATTTCAGCTCTATGTACAATCCGTGGTACTCTCCACGGGCTACCGGAAGACATAGGTCCGGAACTCCGGCTTTTACTCCCTGCTGTTTCAGATGTGCGGCTTCGATTTTGTTTCTGCTGCCGCCGTTCGGGATGTGATAAAGCATTTCTATTTCCGGAAACTGACCTGACATAAAGTCTGCCCACCGGAACAGTGCCGTTTGCTCTGCGGCTTCCCACTGGTTCATAGTTCTGATTCCTCCGCTTTTTTTCTTTGCAGCTGTTCACGGAATTCATAGTATTCTCGAATAATTTCCTCCTGCATTCTCTGCTTTTTCAGAGCTTCTATTCTCTTCTTTTTAGCCTGGAATTCGACAGTATTCATGTAGCCGTTATGTATCACATAGATACATATAGCCGTTATCATCAGAACTTCCATAGGCATAGGCATCGGAGCTGAGAACCTCATACCTTCACAGAAGGAATTAATCATCAGCAGCATCATGCAAAATAATATTACCATCGTAGATAAAATCTGTCTCATGCGTTCACCTCCTCGTATTTAAGCTGCTGGGAAACAAGTTTGAACGGCGAAATCTTGAATACTTTCGCTATATCAACGATCTCCTGCTGCTTGAATGTTCCGGGATTGTTGAATCTCAGACGCAGTGTCGATTCGGCAATTCCGGTTTTCTTTGAAATTTCTCTGACGGTTATGTTTTTAACCGTCATTTCATGGCTGATGTTGTAGTATACGTTGTTGATGTATGCATTATCAGCCTTTGCATAATCCGCAAATTTGCTTTTCGGCATAATCACTCATCCTTTCTGTACTCGCACCATTGATTTTATTTTAACTGAACAACGACGGATACATGTCTCCGCTGTTCGGCATTTATCAGATTCTCTTACTTGTTTCACGAATACAATTCCTCAGATAAATTCTCGGAGTCTCTTCTTCGTCTGAATTAATAGCGTCAACTATTGCGTAGTAGTCTTCCATTACTATGGGTTCGCCTTTATAATAAAGATCTATGCTGTCGTTTACGCCAGTGAAAATCTGCAAATAAAACTCGCCTTTAACTCCAATTCCGATAGCAGGATAATAGGTAACTTTCTTTATACTACTTGTTGGAATTGCCGTGTGAGTTCCGTCTTTGCCGACAATTGATATAAACTTGCTTCTCATAAACTACTATTCACCTCTTTTTCTTCGGTCACACCATTCGACCGCTCTGATCAGGCTGTCAAATGTACGCTCGAAAAATACCGAACCCCATCTGACCACTGAATAGCGGATGCCGTATTCTGATGTACGCTTGATTACTGTGTACATACCGTTGCTGTACATTCGTTCCTGCGTTTCGTCCACCGTTAATCCTCCTTGATTTCTCATATCTTTCTTGCTATAATTGCTTCAGAAACCTTTTACAAGGCACATTGTATCAGGTTTTCTATCTCCCTGAAGGGAGGTGATTGCTTTCTTCTTCTTTGACTTTTACTACGATTCTTCGAAAGATATCAAAATTCTGAATGATCGTTTAAGTTCCATACTCGACAAAATTGAGAAAACCGGGTATGGAGCAAAGGAGTCAGTTGAACGTTTTACCAGAACGTCTGAATAACTGATTCCATCAGGAGTCGCTTGTGCCGGCGGCTCTTTTATTTAACCGAACAACGAAGGATACATGTCACCGTTGTGACGCGTAAGCTTTATCCCGCTTTCTTTAAGCGAAGAAAGGAACTTGTATACAGGTCCGAAAATGTATAACTCAAAACATCCGTTATGGAAAGTCCAATCGGAAAGACAGCAATTTGCGAAACTGTTGTTGTACTCAATTGAAAGAGTTTCATTTTCGAAACATATCCGCATAGAGTCTGAGGGAATTTCAATGCTTACGAGATTGTCGTTGGCCATATGCTCGCTGAAATAGAAAAACATGGTATTATTCATTCAATCCACATCCTTTCAGGTGCTGATTCCAGTAATTTATATTCTTTTGGATTTATAACCTTGCACACTAATGAACCTCTGTCAATCCAGAACTTACTTACGGGATATTCCAGGATTCTTTCATTGCGCCTGTGCAGCGAGCTATATACCTGTACGGTGTCTCCACTGCAGTACGTGACTGCTCCTTCCTCTTCCTCGACTTTGATTACGACGTGTGTCGAAGCACATCGCTTTAAAAAGCTTTCGAGTTTCATGTTATTCTTCCTTACCCTTTCTTTTCCTGTTTGTGCATACCGGACATACATATCCAGCCTTTGAAATGTGCTGCCCTTTCGCAATGTTCCATTCCGCTCTGCAGTTTTTGCAGATTTCGTAGCGGAAGCCGCTCTTTTTGATGTAGGCTTTCACTTTTCAGATTCCATTTCTGTAAGAATCTCGTCTACAGCTTTGAGAATCTTTTTGTGCTTGTTCTGAGACATTCTGCCGTTTATGGCGAGACTTATTTCAGTCGGGCTGGCATTCAGGTTCTTCTCGGAAAGAAGCTTGACAAGGTCCCGCTGTGTTAATCCAAGTTGAATAAGCCTAATTTTTGTGTTCAAAATTATACACCTCCTATTGATTTTGACTAATTTATGTGTTATAATTTAATCAACAAAACTAATTTAGTTTTGCTATGGTCTTATTATATCTCAATATTATGAGAATGTCAATGTAAATTATTGAGATTATCTCAATTTTGTAATTTATATTTAAAAGAATATGAGATTATATCTCATAATTGTGATTTCGCACAAAGGAGTGATAGAATGTTTTGGGACCAATTTATTAAACTTTGCACCGAGCTTAATACAAAGCCTAATCCTGTTGCCAAAGAATTAGGCATATCTTCTGGAATACTTACCAAATGGAAAAATGGCTCCTTGCCGAGCACAGATGCTCTTTTGAAAATTTCTGAGTACTTTAACGTTTCTATTGATTACCTCCTTGGAAGAACAGAGCAGAAGAACACTTCTATGAATAATGGCAGCGTTATTAATTCCGGTTCGAATAACAATATTCAGAACGGAAATAACATAATTAATAGCAATAATAACAATATCGCTCAGTCTGATAACAATCAGAAATCCTTGGACGAAACTTCTGTTCAGGTTGCTGAGATGTTTCAGAATCTGGATATACAGAATAAGGCTAAGGTTTTGAGTTATATGATTGAGGTTACGAAGTAGGTTTTTGAAAGAAGGGATTATTTATGGGGAAGAAAAAATCATCGTGTTTAGGGCAGCTGTTTAAGGTTGCGTTGTGGATTTGTTTTTGGCCTTTCTTGGTTCCAATTTATATAATAAAGGCTATGGCAAAGAAACCACAAAGGCAGATATCCAAACCATCTGCAAATGTTTCTCGAAATAATCCATCTTCTCAGTTTTTTTCAGCTTCCGGAACAGAATCGACAGTTAATGTTCCGAAGGAAATAAATAATATTTATGAAAGAGGAATTATTATGGGTGATTATAATGAATTGTGGTCAAAATGGAATGGTGTCCACGAAGATCCGGAGCAAATTAAAAGATTTGATAAGTCAAAAACAGCTGAATGTACTCCGCTCGAAGTTGATAAATTAACTGGTGTGGGTAGGTTTTCAGGCTCCAGTGGTGTTTATGAAACGAATTTAGAAGTATGTCGATGCAGAGATTTTATTATTCGCCGAAAGCCATGCAAACATATGTACAGGCTCGCGATTGAACTTGGGATAATTACCACTGACTCCGTGAAAACAGATTCAAGATCAATAAAATCACCTGGTTCTACAAAAGAGCAGAGAAGGCAGGCGTTCTTAAAATCAATAGACTTAATTGAGTCATATGATATCGAAACTCAGAAAATGATAAAGGATCTCATATATTGCCATAACACCAAGCGTGAATATTTATCTGACGATTATGAACGTTATTCAAAACTTATCTCCGACGGAATTGCTACAGCTTCGACGGACTATTTCAAGATTATAAGAAAAAATACTCAAAAACATACGCTTGAATTGCTTGAACAAGCCAACTTCACTTTTCCCGAAGGTTTGAAGCCGACTAAAAAGGCTAAATTCGAATGGTGTCTTGAAAATTATGAAACTGTCGGAGAACTTGTTTATTCTAACTGCAAATTTTTAGAACCCGATGGAATTCTTATGTGTTCGATAAAGAAGACATATTCGTATTTGCTTCGTAAATTTGAAGATGACTTTATCATTGATCCAGATGGAAATGAGGCGTGTATTCCTCACGGCTCCACATATACGTTTTTTAGTAGTCCTGATGGCACTCGAAAAATGAAACTCACCTTCCCTGAAGATGATATTACCGAGTTGTTAAATAAATATGGTGCAAATCGTTGCGATGTTTGATTCGTCCACTCGTGTGGATATAGGTGAAAGTATTGTATAGAGGGAATAAGTGATTTTGAAATGAGGGGTTATTATGAAAAAGGGATTATCATCAATTATTGCGGCAACATTATTGTTCGGTATAATAGGAAACGTTTCAGCTATTGATAATCGTTCAAATGCAAAGCGTTTTATACTTCACTGTCCTGATTCCATGTTTGAATCAGGATTTGATGTAAATTGTGACGGCAGAATAGATATGTTTGATATGATCAGATACAAGAAGAATATACTCTATACTGAGCCGATTATAACATCTACTGAGTTAATAACAACCGCTGAAGCGACTACAACAATGAAAGCTACCACAACCGCTCCACCGGTTACTACAACTGAAGTAACAACGATTACTGTCGCAACACCTGCTCCTGTGATAACAGAGCCTCCCGCGACTGCTCCTCCTTCTGTAAGTCATCGGATTTATATAACCAAAACAGGCAAGAAATATCACTATGACAATACCTGCAACGGCGGAACATATTTTGAGGTTTCACTGGAAGACGCACTGGCAAGAGGACTGACACCTTGCAGTAGGTGTGTTCATGATTGAGAGTACGGAGATATAGATTGAAAAGCATCGGTCAGTAGTATGATACAAGTGTTTACAAATTTCGTACTAAGGAGGTAATTTTTATGGATAGAGAGAAATTTCTTAAGGATTTCAGAAAATTTCTTGAAGACAATTACGAACAAGTAATGGAAAACACCATCCGATTAGAAGATCTTCCTGAAGATGATGACTGGCGACAGGATGAAGTATGGGATGGACTATATGTGCGAAAGGCTGTAAATAATGAATAATTACACAATTGGAGATGTACTGCTTGTAGATTATCCATACGATAATTCAATTCAAAGCAAGCTAAGACCAGCAATCGTTGTAAATGATAATCAGATTCTTGTTTTGTGCATGTACGTTACAAGCAAAAACAAAGATCATCATTACAGTATAGAGATATTGGATTGGAAACAAGCTGGACTTGAAAGTCCTTCATGGGCAAGAATAGACAGAGTTGCTCCTATTGAAGAGTATCAGGTTTTTGAAAGGTTGGGAGTATTATCAGACCGGGATTTTGAAAAAATATTTACTCTGTACAAGAAATATGTACTTAAGGATTTCAGAGAATTCTCTCTCCTTGCAATTAAAAATCCAGACGGTAAATTCCTTCAAAAATATGATGAACGATGGGATTGCTGGCTGTTCCCTTACTTCAGAACTGAAGAAGATAATAAAGCCGCTGCTGATAAAATAGCAAGCGAACTGGTGCAGAACAAAGTATATACTCAATATGTAACAACTGCAAAACACTGTAAATATTCAGTAAGCGACCAGGTTTATAAAATATATAACCACAAACTTTACAGACTTAATCTTGATATTCTACCGGAGCATATGACCGGGGATGAATTCGAAATTAACGGTACCAAATACAGATGGCTGTCAATCAGACAGATGGAAAACAACAGCGTTATTATGGAGAAGAACGAAGAAATAGTTGCGTTTGTGAAGTGCAATTGTAAGTAATGGTTCCGCTGGAGATGATTGAGGATATGGAGATTTGATGCATATAATATAACGAGGTGATTTTTATGATGAGGATACTTGCAAAAC
>JAUNJJ010000186.1 GCA_030533325.1 Oscillospiraceae bacterium | reverse complement strand
AATTCTTAATTCGGAACAAATTCAATTTTTAAAGACATATCCATAGCGGCAGCAAGACGCTGTAATGTTCTAATGGAAGGGTTACCATTTCCGTTTTCAAGTTTACTGATATCCCCCTGCGCAATACCTGTTTTTTCAGATAGTTCTTTCTGGGTTATTCCCCTGAGTTTTCTTGCATCAATCATTGCCTGAATTATAGCAAACTCCGGTTCAAGAGCATCAAATTCGGCTTTGAATTCAGAATCTTTCATTTGCTCATCAAGATAATCTCTAATTTTACTCATCATTTATTCCCCTTTCTTCTCAGGTAATCAGCACGATAATTCTGTGCTTTTTCGATTTCTGATTTAGGTGTCTTCTGCGTTTTCTTTACAAAACCATTAGTAAGAACTGCTTTTTTCCCTATAATAAAGAACTACAGTACTCTTGAAATATCACTTCCTACTTTAGCACGCAACTCCATAATTCCTTTTTCACTTGAGAGAGATTTTGAATATGGTTCTCTTAATTCATAACCATTTGCCTCGAGCATCATAATAATTCGAACCATTTTTGCTCGCATTTTAACATCAAGACTATCCAGAAACTCCTGAACTGGGATAGTTCCATCTTCTCTTATAAAATATTATTTCAAATTCATTCATAGTTAATCCTTCATAATATAGATTATATCCTATATTTATTTTATCATAAAAATCCTATCATGTCTACACATATTTTTCTTGTGCCAGGAAAAACGCATGAAACTGGTTACTATTCACTGGCTAGCCCGTGAATAGTAACATGCTATGCTATAATCAAACCCAATATATTATAATTTAGAAAGTAATAATTGGAGTATTGACAAACATAATTTCGAATCATTATCCTTACCATTATTTCTTCTTTTAAAATACAGCCCATCAAAGCGCGTAAATGCGTGGGGTTACGCAGTTCATCAGGCTTTAATGTTTTACGCAGTAATCTACACAAACCGACATATCTTTGCAAAACGTGGCAAATCGTAGCCCTCGTTAGTAGTTTTTTTGTAATAAAAATGAGGGTGGTTACTACTAAAGGGTTTGGGCTGGTTTTACATGATTTTATTGTGTGGTAATTGGGTTAAAGAATGATTTAAATCAGTTCGACTAACTGGGATTTATAAATCTATGATTATGTTGTCAATACCTGAAAAGCTGCCTACTTATTATCAGAACCATAAACGTACATATCAATATCTATATTTGTTCTTGTTGCATGACAAAAATCAATCACATCAAGAGATGGAGCAAGACACGGATTTGTGCTACCCGCATAAATAGTGGGAACGATTTCTAAAGTCAAGGTAACATCGTTTTCAATCCTTATTTGATTGAGCAGAGAGATTTTATCCTGTAACAAAGATATAGTCTTTCTCATCTGATTTTCAACTTCAATATCATATTCGGCACACCTTCCAATTTCCCAAAGAGCAAAATCGTACTTTGTACCATTACGTCTTAAATCTCCAATTTTCCATGACTTCTCTGGAGTGAGATTTAATATTTCAGATACTTTGTCAGGATCAAAATTACCAACTATCTTAAAATATGTATAACAGCTATTTCGAATGTTCATATAACCCTCCAAATTCTGATTTATTTATTGCAATGATATTCAATCCATTCTCCATTTTCAAAGATTTCCAGTTTTTCTCGTATCGGCTTGCCAATATTTTCTCCTTTAACTCTTATAGGGATAAATGCATCATGTTGACAATATGGTAATGGATCATCAATTTCTTTCCAACCATTTTCATCAATTTCATCTTCCCAATCTTCTAGTGCATCAGATAAGTCATGGTAGTGATGATCAAAAGAACATTGTATAGCATCTTTTGAACAATAAAGAAAAACAAATACACCTTCTTTTGGGGTTTCATATATCATAATTTTATAAACAGTATCTTGTTTATTACATTTATATGGCTTTCTTAAATATGCCCATTTTCGCATATAAAAATCTCCTTACACTATGTATCTGCAGATGATTAAATTCCGATTTGCGGAGGTAATATCCCTCCGTCTCGTAAATTTGGCACCTCCCTTTTCAAGGGAGGCCTACTGCAGCACAATTTGGTTAGTTACGAGACACCATAGGACATGTGAACTTTTATTGTCCCTTTACCAATGCGTTGGTGCAGTAGTTGTTGCCCACTTGAAAAGGGGGCTGTCAGCGAAGCTGACCGGGAGATTAAAAAACAAATTCCAATTTATACATACTTGATTAATTATATATATTAGTTGTAAAAATCATTTTTTTGCAATGTTCACAATAATCTGCATGTATTTTAAATTGTCCAAATGAATATTCAGCATCAATTCTACCTACTCCTACCAATTACTCTATTAATCCGATTTTTTCTCCCTCGGGTTCCCAATGTATTTTTGTTCTACCATCTCCCATCATTGTTCATTTTATCATTTCCTTTTCACAAAATGGACATTTCATATTTTACCTGACTCCTTAAATCACAAATTAAATCTGTTACATCCATTAAACTTTAATACCATTTTATCATATTTCCACGCATGTTTCAAGACAGAAAAAGCCGGCTCCCACCATTCCTGTTAAGGTCAATATCCTTTACTGTAAGGCCGCAAAGCTCTGAAACACGAAGTCCTGTGTGGAACATAATGTACATATCCTCATAATATCTGCTGTAGCTGTTATCATCGTGAATAAATTTCAGAAACTTTCTCATTTCATCCCTGGTAATCGCCTCTCTCGTTACGCTGTCATTAACTACAACACCTGCAAGCTGGAAACCAAACGGATTCTTATTTATCTGGTCATCATCCACAGCCATCTGAAATGCTGAAAAATCAACCCGTTCAGTTATACAGGCAAATGAAAGAATAATATGGAAAATTTTTATCTTGTATTACCTTCTGAAATATGTTAAGATTATAGCAGTTATAGTGAACGAAAAAATATTTTTTTCGTTCACCGGTGGCGATATGCACGGAGTGACCGCAGGGAACGGATGTGCAAGGCAATATTAATAAAATAATCATAGTGAGAGTCAAATTTGTTTTGACTTTCACTATAATTTATAAGAAATCAGGGAGAAAGATATGACAGTAAATGTAATCGGCGAACAGTTATCACAGCAGGAAATCGATGCTTATGTAGCTTACAGCAAGGAGAAATATCCGAACAGATCAATTAAGTCACTTACCATCAAGGCTGACGGAGAATTTGTTGACCTTAATACTGAGTTCGAAAATGTTCCTTTTGACAGGGTTAGAAGAATTACCGGATATCTTGTGGGAACGCTTGACAGGTTTAATGACAGTAAACGCGCAGAGGTTGAAGACAGAGTTAAGCATGGGATGTAAGTGCGTTTAAATCGGAATTCAGAGGTGAAATAATATGATAGCAATACATTTCGGACATCTGTGTTTCAACAAGCCGTCTGGCGAGCAAAGTATTCTAATGGTTTTAGCTTCTAAAAAGGATTACTCCTCAATGGATGATTTTATTTCCAAAGCATTGATATATTTGGAGACACATGAGAATTTTTGTGATAATTGGTCTGATATGTACAAAAACAGGATATATTCACCTATCGATGATGAAGAAAAGAGATGGATGAAATCCAGATTAGATGAAATGAATCAGCGTATAAGTATTGCATATGTTTCAATCATAAATGCGGTTTATATTATCACACCAGAATGAAATGACATTACAATAGGAGTAGAAACGGAATTAGAATATATTTTTTTATCAATGGACAACATCAGCTTAAATCCCAGTTTGCTGAGTATACAAATTGTGGTTTATTGGTTACTGAATAGCGACATTTTATATGTTCAATAGTTTTGTAAATTAGAATTATGGAGTGAGAAATGAAATTAAAAATTGTTAATATTTATGATTATATTATACAATAAGCAAGATTATGAATAAAGCAGAATGTAAACTTTATATGTTATGAGAAATTTCAGGAGGTAATGTAAAATGAATAAAGTAATCAAAACCAGTAATAATCTTGAAATTACTGTTTTAACAGGAAATGATATTGATTCTTCGATTTCGTCAAGTGATAAAGAAATGGATATTAGAGCAAGAGAAGCTGTTGAAGCAGCAATAAAAAAAGCAAAAATCTGTGGTAAACCTGTTGCCAGATACGATGCTGTAAATAATACAGCATATATTGAAACATCGGATGGGGAAAGAAGATATGTGTGATAAAAGACCAATGATTCTTGTTCTTGCCGGACCAAATGGATCAGGGAAAAGTACTATAACGCAATACTTTGATATAGTTGGATCATATACCAATGCAGATGATATGGTAGCATCTACTGGTATGAGCAATCAGGAGGCTGCAGTACTTGCTGATGAAAAAAGATATAAATCCATAAGTTTGAAGGAAGATTTCACTTTTGAAACAGTTCTTTCCTCGAGATATAAACTTGATATTCTGGAAAAAGCAAAATCAGAAGGATATTTTATTAAGTGCATATTTGTACTTACTATTGACCCTTCTGTGAATATTTCAAGAGTTGCAGCAAGGGTTGCTTCGGGCGGTCATAATGTTGAAGAAGATAAAATCAGATCAAGATACTATAAGTCAATTGAAAATATAAAGAAACTTTTGGAAATATGCGATATTATGCATGTATATGATAATACTTATATGCCAGTGAGAATTATACGAAAGCATAAGAATGAACTTTCAATTTATCCTAATGAATTATGGACTGAGAAAAAAATTATTGAATTACTTGTTTAAAAAATTATATGCCGGTTCTCATCAGATTACGATGGGAACCGGTTTTTTCTGTCTTAAAACATTGAAAATTTAATTGATTGGAATGAGCCAAGTGGAGAAGGCTGTATAGTATCTGACAGAATTACCAAAGACGGATTTAAAGTTGGATATATGTATAGGGAACAGCCTGACGATGGCAGACCAGACATCGGATGGAGATTTATGTCAGGAAATGAAAATGATGAATATATGAATGATTCAAACAATCATCATGTATTTGCTATCAATACAATTTGTAAAATTCTTCTGTCAAAAGACCGCC
>JAUNJJ010000185.1:2421-5106 GCA_030533325.1 Oscillospiraceae bacterium | reverse complement strand
TTTCATAGATTCGCCTCGAAATTAGGCTTAAAAATCGGGAAGTTTTCGTATAAATGTTTGAAAGGAAGTAAATAAATGAAAAGAACATTACCAAAAAAAGGCAATAAAAAGTGCCTGTTAAAAAGATGTCTTTCACTTATTCTTTCAGGTGCTGTGGCATTGCCTATGCTGGTGCCTGAAAAAATTGAAGGCAGAAAATCAGAAACTGTTCATGCAGCAGATGATAGTGTAATTTATGGTGATGTGAACAGTGACAGTAAAATCGATATACTGGACATGGTTTTACTTAAGTCATATCTTGCTGAAAATAATACAAAAGGATTTTCAGTAAAGGCGGCGGATCTTGATGATGACGGAAAGGTGTTATCAAAGGATGCTGTTGAACTTTCAATGTATCTTATGAGCAGAATCGGAAGTTTTTCGTACGAGATGAATGTTGACACAGACGGAGACGGGTTGTCTGATTATATTGAAAAGGAAATACTGGGAACTGATTATAAGAAGAGAGATACAGACGGAGACGGACTTGACGATTATTCAGAAGTTTATCTCTGTGATACCGATCCGTTAAGCACTGATACTGGTAAAACCGGAGTTAAAGATTCACTTACGGATACAGATGGAGATAAGCTGACAAATGCAGAAGAAATTACTCTTGGAACATCACCAACACTTACTGATACCGATGAGGATGGATTAAGTGACTATGATGAAGTAAAAAAGTATAAGACTGATCCATTAAAGGAAGATACAGACGGTGATGGTATTTCCGATAACGGTGAAATAAAGCTGGGACTTGACCCGATTAAAGTAAAATCAGATGGAAATACATCAGATGCTGAAAGAACATTTGAGCAGAAATTAAGTTCAGGTAGTTTTCATCTAAGTGAAGAAAATCCTTATAGTTTAGATGTTTTAGTTAAATCGACCGGATATATTGAAGATATCGTAAAAGTTTCACTGAGTAGATATTCAGAATTTCTTGATGAAGATGAAATTTTAGGTGATATAATAGATATTGAATTCTCTGATTTGTATAAATTAGAAAATTTAGAATTGTCATTTTCATTAAAAAATATATCGACACCCAAAAATTATATGATTTTTAAATATAATGATGATGCTACCATGCTATTGCCAATCTATACAAAATATAGCGATAACACTTTGATTGTAGATGATATTGATGATGGAACTTATTGTATTGCTAATATTAATGAAATGACAGATAATATTGTGAACGATATAAAATATGAATCAGAAAATTATTCTGAGACTACTGTTTTATATAATAGTTCCCTTGAATCATATCTTGATATTCCATCGGCTGAAATAAAGACAGATTCATTAAATTTAGTTTATGAAATTTGTATCGATAACAATTGTAAAGTTCCATACTGGGATGCAATTAGCTCAGCGATAATCGAAACAAATAATAAACTTATAAGAAAAGGATGTAATGTTAATACCACTTTTATATTTACTATATGTGGATATTCGGTAGATATATCATGTTCTAACATATCAGACTTAAAAAATATATGTAGCGTAGTAACCTCATTCTTTAATGATTCTTCAATAACAACATTAAATGCGGCTTATAATGTATACCAGAAAAACAGGATTGAAAAATTAGATGTCTGGAAGGACTTTTCCAATTATTATTTAGCAAATACCAATATCATATCTAAATCGAATTTTAGTAATAATAATATTGTCTTTATTATAAATTCCAGAAGTCAGTTTAAAGGTAAATATAGTGAATTTAATATATCTGGAGTAAGATGCTGCGCATATAATGCATTTTTTTCAATATATAATAAAATGTTTGAAAATGAGATAAAGAATAATATAAATGGTTCTCCGTCAGACGTGATGTACGCTTTAATTCTGTATGTTTTAAATATTGACAATAAAATGCCAATAATGTGTACATTGTTTGGAAAAGTTCTTGTAGATAATAATTCTTCTACAGATGCTGATAGTGATTCAGATGGTAGAGCTGATAGCAGTGAACTTAATTATTCTAAAAAAACCACATTGGGTAAAATTACGAGCTCAAGTTCATTATTAACTAAGGGAAAAGAACAATTTCAAAGTTTGTTAAGTAATAAAGAATCAAGCCAAGTTGATATAAATGATATGGAAATAATTCCTGTGATATCTGATCCATCAAGAATTGATTCTGATGGAGATGGAATATATGATTCAGACGATAATGCTCCTCTCGAAAAAGGTATATATAATGATGGTAAACTGGTCACAGGTGAATTGATATTGCTTTCTTGTAAAGGAGCATCAGCAATTGATATTCTACTTGGCGACAGAAATACAGGACATGCATTTTTATTATACAAAAGTTATATCAGAGATAGTTTGAATCTTAGCAATTTTAATAGTGGATATGATTATTGTAATTCAAATATCCCAGAGAGGAATTATACTCCATCAGATTATAGTATTGAACCTGACAAGTATTTAACTATTGGTGCTGGTGGATTTAGCGTTGAAGACGCACAATGTGCTGTTTATAATATGGAATTTTATAAAGGAAACACATATATACCAAATTCGTATATCAAAACAGATATCAATTCCTATGAATGGGGTAAGCTATTAGAGGCTATATCTGTGCAAGCCAAAAAAGAGTATGGACCAATTAAGCATAATTGTACTCATGTTGCT
>JAUNJJ010000185.1:0-2411 GCA_030533325.1 Oscillospiraceae bacterium | reverse complement strand
ATTTGGAATCATACAGTTAGTGCTGATTATAATCCGTTTAATAATGTTCATTTAACTGGAGTCGATACACCGACATATTTGTATGATTATCTGTCTGGACATGAGGGTGTAAAATTTGATTTAGCGGTAAACGAATTAAGTAGGTGAGAAAATGAAAGGGAAGAAAATGATTAGGGGTTTTATTACAATCTGCATGGTGTTTCTCTTGACTATACCAATATTTATTTTTTGGTTTGTCAATGTGCCTACGGGGATAATGCTGTTTCCTGATTTGGCAAAAAGCCCACTTAATAAACTGATAGAGTATAAATGGTATGCTGGTGAAGCTGAAAGTGATAATATACAGGCTGTTGTGAATTATTCAGATAATGATTGTTGTCTTACTTTTCATGGGGAAGGCAATCTGATTAATTTTGAATCGACAGAGGATTTCCGTTCGTGGCATTCTCTTGAGAGTATGTCAGTTGGATGGATGCTTCCGATTAATAATGTTATTATTGAGGATGGTATTACCTCCATAGGAGAATATACCTTTACTAATATAAAACTGGACAGTATTACTATTTCTGAGAGTATTGTTTCGATTGCTGATAAAGCTTTTTATAACTGTATAAGTAATTCAGCTGATGTTGTTGAAATTAATTATAATGGCAGCATGGAACAGTGGAATAGTATAACTAAAGGTGATAACTGGTGTAATGAAACATCGATGAAATACATACAGTCAATTAATTGTTCAGATGGCAAAGTGACATTAATTAATAGTGATTAAGATTTTCGAAGGATTCTCCAAACCGACGATCAAATAGCAAAATCCTGTCAACTAACGTATTTGCGTTAATTGGCAGGATTTTCATTGTTTGATGATGTAACAAGATTAAACTTTCTGTGTCCTAAACCAAAACTTCCCACTTGCCGTAACGTTTGCCCCCAACTCTTCGGATATATTGTTTCTCTTTGAGAGAGTCTGTAATGCGCTTTATACTTCTGACTGACTTTTCTGTTTGTTCTGCGAGTTCGGTTTGCTTAATATACGGGTTATTTTTTATCAAATCCAACACGGCAAGTTCTTCTAAAGTGCATTCCAAAGTGCCAGTCTGGCACTTTGGCGTTTCGTTTCTGGCACTTTGGGGAACTTTTTTATCTACAAAATCAACGTGCATATAGCGATTTTTTAATTCGTGGGTTGTACCGAGCAGAAGGTTTGAGAAAAACAATTCCAAAAACTTTGTGGTGGAATGAACACTTTTTTGCAAATCGTTATAGTTTGCACGAACCAGTGCGTTACGGAAATACCAGGAGTTTTCACGGAACGCATCGTTATTTACACGGAACCCAAAGGTTTTTATATACTTAATCATGAACACGGCGGTGGCTCTTGTGTTACCCTCGCCAAAGGGATGAATTTGCCAGATATCCGATGCGAATTTTGCAAGGTGTTTAACCGATGCTTCAACCGACAGTCCCTCATAGGAAAACTGCTTTTCGGTGGCAAAATCATAATCCAACGTGTCTTTTATACTGTTGAAATCGGCGTAGATGACGGTTTCACCGTTCAGTATCCATTCTTTTTTGGAAATGTTATACTGACGGATTTGTCCGGCATGGTCAAATACACCATCAAACAATCTGCGGTGAATGGTAATCCACTCGACAGGAGAAAACTGAAACGCCTTTTCTCCCAAAAGTTGTGTTATTCTTACAGATACTATATCAGCTTCCAGGACAAATATCTGCATCTTTTATTCCTTTCGGTGCTGATTTAAAGGAAAGATTTCGTCAATTGAAGAAATTTTTGATGTTCTTAACAGTGGAACAAAATATAAGGATGCTGTTAATGGTGGTATAGTATTGTTAAAAAATGGAGTATCTGTTCATATATCCGATGATGAATTTATAAAAACAGTAGTTGGTAATGCCAAAATTAAAGATACGTGGGAGTTAATTAAATGAAAACTGACATTATAATTAATCTTATTAAAATTTTTATTGATAAATATAATTCTAAAGATTTATCATTAGAAGATATATTAACTTTCAGAGAAGAATATGATGATTTAATAGATTATAATAGGGATACAATAATTGCGGAAATTGGAAAATCAAATTATGAATTATTGGATGATATATACATGGATCTTGAAATGTATGAAGAAAACATTGATATCAGAAATAATGAAAAATACTGCATAGATGAACATCAGCTTTTAAAAAGAATTTCTGAGAAATATATGAAGTTATATAAATAGGCACTTCTGCACTTTGGGTAGATAGCTTATTCAGGAAAATAGCGATTATTCCATTATTCCACGTTCAGCCAATCGAATAGCAAAATCCTGTCAACTAACGTATTTGCGTTAATTGACAGGATTTTTATTATTTCTTTGATGACGTAATATATTTCTGTTTAC
>JAUNJJ010000184.1 GCA_030533325.1 Oscillospiraceae bacterium | reverse complement strand
AGTGTACGTTGTTATTAACACACTATCTGATTGTTGCATCGCCTGTTTAACCAAATATGTAGTTTTACCAGATCCTGCAGCCGCAATAATCAATCTATTTACCATCTAATAGCCTCCAAAATATATTCTGGTATTTCTACCTGTTCAGAAGATTCAAAGATCTTCAATCCGCATTCCGTTTTGTTATGCTTCATATATTTCCTCAAATCATCCGCATCCGTATAATCAGTAGCCAAAATACGATTTAACTTATCTAAACCATTAACCTTTAGAAGTTTCGGTTCCAAAGTATTGTAATTATAATCACTCTTGCCAATCTTAAGTGTCCCCGTATCCACAACATCATCAACACATATCTTGATATAATCTTTCTGATTTGCACCTATATAATTTTCATACTTTTTATTGATAGCTGCCATATCCCCATCGTTATCTGTAACAACTGCTACTTTTGTCTGAATACAATCTGCAATCTCAAGAAAACGCAAAAAAGATACTCCTACAGAAATCACTTCAATACCATCCTCTATTGGTAAACGCCCCTCATTAAGTTGCATATACGCTTTTTGAATTACCAACTCATCTGAATCTCCTTCGCATAAAATAGCTTTTTTACATAAAATCATCCGCAATGTATCATATCCAGCTACTTTCTTGAAGAAATCATAAGTTTCTTCAGATAACTCAGAAAGCTTTGCTATTTTCAAATTCTCCAGTAATTTCACCTTTCCCAATCCCAATTTATTGGCGACAAAACTACTATGTGTCGATATAAATATTTGCTTTTCTGCATACTGTTCTGAAATGCATTTAATCAATTGATTTAATCTTGTATGTGATAAATGATTTTCTGGTTCTTCTAACAAAATAATACCTGCGTTTTGGGAAGTTCGTTTTGCTAATGCTAGTTCCGTCTTGACAACACACTGCTCGCCCTTTCCCACATAATGAAACGGTATCTCATCCAATTGTGTAACAAGGCTATTTTCCCATGCATTCTTTGTAACCAATTCTACGGATAATGCAATTTTTTTATCTGTCAGACTGGCATCTTGATTTATTTTATTATTTATAGCTTCTATTGATGGATCATTAACAAATGTATCCCGCATTTTTCTATGTGCCTGTGCAATTGAAGTTATATCCTCTGGCTCCAATGTCCCTTTTATTATCCTTGACAAATACAAATCATTTCCACTTTGATACCTATATTCAGACGAATCAATCAAACATGATTTATAAGGTATGCTACGTGTTGTAATTACATCTCTTGCAAAGGTTGTCCAAGTGATATCATAATATTCAATCGGTAAGCTTTTAACCTCTTCATGTTGAACTAATGCTTCATATTCATCCGCATACTTGTCATTAAATGCTATTCTGAAACAAAACCCTTCCGCACTATTGTCTCTATCAGAATTTGCATCACCATTCATCATAGGATTTTCAGCCCCACCAAAAAAGATTTCTATTGTTATGTATGGAAGTGCTATAGGGGCTGTACCTAACGATGCAATATACTCATCAACTGCCGCTTTATTAAAAATATACTGTGAAATTTCATTCCAAATACTCTTTCCGCTAATAATTCCAGTTAGTGCTAGATTTATAGCTTCAAGTATTGTTGACTTTCCTGCTTCATTATCCCCAACAACAATATTTAAACCTTCTTCAAGGGTAATTTCAAAATCTCTGTAACATTTAAAATTATGAATTTTGACTTTTCTAATAAACATTCAATTACCTCCCCATATTGCTCTTATTTTAAAACAATAATATTACCATCCACTTTTTACTTAATAGATAAAATAATCATTCATAAAATCTGATACATCACTAAAATTTTGAATATGTACTACTCCTAAATGTTCTAACTTACCAACTTTTTCATTCTTAACATTTAGTTCTGGTTGTAATCTATCAATCAAAAAAGCCTCCATCTCACCTAAATATCTTTTTGCATCCTGAAAAGGGGTAATAAACTCCAATGGAACATATTCTCTGGTTTCAGATAAAAACATTACTGTACCAAAATAAATTCTCTTATAGTAATCATGATATTGGGGATTATGTAACTTTAATGCTACAAGATGCCCATTAACAAATCTACTTTTCTGAGAATCAGTCTTCCCAACATACACCAATTTTTCTTCATTATCGTTATAAATAGAAACAAAATATATATTATAACAACATGTAGGTGGTTCTCCTAGTTCTTCCAATACCCACCTTTTTTCCTCATCATCCAAATCATATCCGCATTCAGCACCAGTTCCTGTTATTTCACATACTTTTTCTATATATTCTTTATTCTTCACCCAGGACTCGTGTAAATTACCTGTATCAATTGTATTGGCCAAATACAAATCAACACATACATCCAAACCAATATATGCTCCCATTTCTATACATGGTTTTATTTTTTCATAATAATTCATAGGTGTTATGCTTTCGTTTCCCATAATCCATGGTTTTAACTGTTGAAATTTCATAGACCGCCTCCTAACGAATAACACTATATACAAATCTATTATCTCTGCTGGCATAATCAAATTTTTGCCCATGTAATAAAAAGTCATCGAAAATTTTAAATTAAAAATTCCACCTGCACCTGTATCCAATATGGCATATTTTTATATACCAATCGAATCTGTTCTCTTATTATCTGCTCTAAATCTAATCGGTTTTCTACTTATAAAATTAACTTTCCATATTCCGATTGCTATACTCATTCTAGCCCCTATGCAGTTGCAATATAGACTGTCAATTAATATCCTTATAGACTTTTGCACCTCTTTAATAATAAAAATAATCTTTGTCATCCCCTGCTATAGGATTAATCAGTAATTTACTGCCCATTATTTTATAACGCTCTCTCAACCTCCTGCACACAAAAGAATTATAATACTCTGGTTGCATTTCAATCTTATTACTACAAATTTCTTCTACATCAGAAAAATGATTCATAAATTGAAGAAGTGATACAAAAGTCACCAAATCATCTGAATATATTCCAGAAAAAGATTTGTACCAATAGTCATTATTCTCACAAATAACCTGATATAATTTTTTATACAAATCAAGTTGTCGCTGATTCAATGCAAACCAACCAGAATCCAAAAGAGTCTTCTTTATTTTTCCGTCTTTATAATCTCCAATTAATGATATCTTCAACGATTGCATCAATCGAGAAATTAATCCCACAAACATATCTGCCATTCTAATTCCAACATATTCCTTGGAGTCTTCCTCGGTAACATTTTGAAGTCCTACAGATATTGCTGAATTCAGTGTATGCGATTTTTTTCCCTCGCAATCAATCATCAGCTTATAATTTGCAATATTCATCTCTTTCAATAACTTCTTGAATCCATCAAACGACGCAAAATATGCCCATTCTAATGTTTCTGGCACCTCTGTATCATCAAGTAATATAAGAATTTCTTCAAATGCTTTATTCTCATGTTTCTTCAAAATACTATTAGCCTGATTTTTAATAATTCTATCTTCTAAAAAAGACCTTAATTCCTTAACAAATATTTTTGGTTCTTTGTAAACTGCTTCTATCACACTCTGTGGTCGATATACGTTTATAGCCTTGATAATTGAGTATTTCATGTAATCAGTATTCCCAAACATAGAATTATGATAATTTGTAAACAACTGGTTAATAACATATTCTATTTTGCTGAACACTGAAAAATATATAATTATTTTTTCATCAAACTGTGATACAAGATCTTCATAAAACTCAATAGTATTTCTATTAAGCGAAGCCAAACCAAGACTAAAATCTTTTGTTTTCATGGTCAGGCTCTTTAGTTCTCCAGACGTCTTTCTGTAATCATACTTCGATTCAAAAGCAAGGTATCTGTCAGAAATACAATTATTTTCCTTTTCTTTCCAGCCCACAATTCCAGTTATGAAATTATCACAATAGTTATTCGCAGTAACAGTCTTATAATTAATCTTTCTGCTATGCTCTGTTTCGTCATAGAAAAAAACGTACTTCATATTCAGCACCTCCTACTAATTATTGTTTTATCACCATAATGTATTTAATCTACCGCACCCATCATCCTCTTTCTGCCTATATCATATTGATAATTCTTTGCAAAACCAACGAGTTTATTTGTTAAATCCTCTGTTCTAGAATATTTTTTAAAAATCTTAACCTGTTCTATAACCGCTATTACTTATTCGCGTATAAGCTATACTGCGTTTCCCCTTTTAATATAATACTCCAAAAAACACCAAAATTTGACTTTTGTATTTTTAGTATATTTTATTTGTAATATTCGTACATGTAAAAAGAGTAGGCAGCGTGTCAAAAAACTCTTGCCCTTTGAAAATAAGACTCTGTATAAATCTTCTCAATTTTTTACACAAAAAAACAGGTGAAGAAATACACAAATTGTATTTTTCTCCACCTGTTTTTTGTAATTTTACTTATTTTGAAATAAATATTTCAAGTGCTAACATACGATAGGTTCTCTCCTAATCCCATCTAATTAATCCATCATAAACTCAACAATTAAGCTATATAAGAATTCCTTATAGCATTTGTAATTTTCAAAAGAAACTAATCACTAAACAGTTCTTTTCCTAAACACTGTCGACTTTTTATATTGAGTGAACATCCTTTCTTAAAATACCCATAACAATCATCCTCCTTTTTTCTTTAATATATCATAACTAATTATCATATTCAACTTTTTTTATCTAATATACACACCACAACACCATCGTATTTAAATATCCAATCATTAAATGTGATGTTTATATTTGAATCCGAAATATTATTTGCAGATTCATCGGCATCATCTAAAAAACCGAACGCATCAACACCTAATCGATACTTATCGTGTTGTTTTATAGAATAAACCAATGAAAAATTTTTGCATGGCTTCTTTACCCGAAATGTTGAACTTATATCATCTCTTGCCGTTCTTGTTTTACATTTTACCACTACTGTTTTAGGTTTACTTTTCTCAACCTTAAGCATTTTATTATAAACATACTGTATATTCATATCATATTCATTTTGCTCATCCAAATTACTTGCTCTTATACTCTTTTTTTGAACATTCTGTTTTAAGTCAACTTTTTTACCATCTATCTCAAACGACACAATTTCATAAGAATCCATCCCATCAATTTTTTTTGACGAGC